>NZ_JBHIPJ010000055.1:0-63579 GCF_042195945.1 Bartonella sp. AP30XZML
CTGCTGGTTTTGCTTTGTGGAAATATTGGGACCGTTTTTCTTCTTTTATGAAGGGCTTTGCACGGGGGGTATCACGGGCTTGGGGGCAAACCTTTGAAGCCGTCATGCGCTTTTTTGGTGCTGATACGGCAACCATCACAAAATGGAAAAACATCCTTGCTGCTGCTTTTGATTTCTCTCAAACTTGGCAAAAGTTTAAACAAGGGCTTGGCGCTGTTGTTCAAAGCTTTGAAGGTTTGTGGGAGGGCGTTAAACAAAGCCTTTCCAACTTTTGGCAATGGTTGAAGAGTTTTTTTACACAGGAAAAGCTCTCGGAAAGTGCCAAGGCTGGTATGGAACAAGCCGGCGAAGATCTGGCTAATTCGATTGTCGATGGCTTTATGGGCCCCATCACAAAGTTGAGCGATTTTTGTAAATCTTTGCCCAGCCGCATGAAGGGGTGGATTGGGTCGATTGATGTAAGAGAGTTTTTGCCAAGTTTTTTGGGGGGCAAAACGTCCATTCAACCGATTGCACAATTTGCGGGGGCTTCTCCTATCAATTCATCGGGTAGAGAGCAAAGAGACAAAGACCGTTCCACCATCACTCACAATCAAACTGTCACAGTGCATGTCAATGGGGCGCGTGAACCCATGGCCACCGGTCGTGCGGTTGCCCATGCTTTGCAACGGGCACGCGCCAATGCCCTGCATGGCGGGACAGAATGATACGGGCGACAGAAGAAGGAAAAAGGCGGCGTGCTGGAAAGAACACAATGAGGGGAGGAATGAAGTGCTAGGAGGGCATAATGGTAGGAGAGATGCAATGATACGTTTCGAAAGAGATAACGTGCTGGAAGGGATACAATCAAGGAGAGGGAGCCTATGAGAGATCCTTTGATGATGTTAGGTTCCCATCTCTTTTATGTGGACTGGCTAAATTTCCAATCCTTTGAGGAAGAGTTTTCCGCTTCATGGGTATGTCTAGAGCGTTTTGGTGAGACTCCTGGTTTGCAATTTACCGGCTATGGCAATGACCCCAAAACCATCCATGGGGTGTTGTTTCCAGAAGAGTTTGGGGACCGTGCTGCTCTTGATGCTATCACCAGAACCATTCGTGCTGCCAAGCCCGTTCAGATGATCCGTTGGATGAGTGACAATGGCTATAGCGCCATTCTCCATGGATCTGTGGTGATCACCAGTGTCACGAAAGATCACGACTATATTCGTCGCTCTGGTCAATCGGGGCGCATTCGCTATGCCATTAGCTTGTTACCGTTTTTCGATGGAGGAAAACCACAAGGTCAATATCAGGTGGGACAATCCCAAGTGGGATATGATTAAGGGGGAAAAACGTCATGAAGATACCAGAAAAGCACCTCGTGGTAGAGCTAGAAGATATGAGTCTTGATCTGATCTGCTTTCAACATGCCATGGCTGTGTTAGGAGACCGTTCTCAAGTTGGAGCGATCAGAGGTTATTGTGAGGCTACTTTGCAAGCCAATCCAGGGATTGCAGGGTATGGTGCTCTGTTGCCACGGGGCTTAAAGGTTATTCTGCCTGAATTTGTAAGCCAAGAAAAGAACAGCGTGGTGAGAAGGCTATGGGATTAATGCGCGCACATCCCTTTATTGAAGTGAGGGTGGGGGAGAAACTTGTCCATGAGGTTTTTTACCAACGTCTTTTAACGGCAACCATTACGGACCATGCGGGCAATGAAGCCGATACATTTGAAGCAGAATTTGATGATAGCGGCAATGATTTAGAGGTTCCTTCCAGTAACAGCGCACTCCATGTCACCTTTGGCTATCAAAACAGCATCCGTGCCTTTATGGGGCGTTTTGTTGTCGAGTCAGTGGTAAGTTGTGGTGGGAGTGATGGAGAGATTTTGCGCCTTTGTGGCAAAAGCGCCTCGATGCGGAAAGAGATCAAAGAACAAGCCAGTGAACATTTTGACCACCAAACCATTGGTGAAATTGTCGAGACACTCGCCAAACGCCATGGCTATCAAGCAAAAGTCAGTCCCCAATTTACCAAACAAACTCTTCCTTATGTGGTGAGAACCGATCAGTCGGCGGTTGATTTTTTAACCCGCCTTGCGGACCGCATGCGGGCGCGTTTTTTAATTAAAGACCATAAGTTTTTATTTTTAAGCGGGGACAATTTACCAGCCCTCACCCTTCATAAACATGACTGTTCAAGCTGGGAATTCACCCTAGAGCCGCGCACCCAATATGGCACCATTGAAGCTTCTTATTTTGATCGCTCAAAAGGGCAGCAATGCCAAGTCAAGCATCAGACAGGGGTTAGCGGTCCCGTGCGGCGTCTTCGCACTTGTTATCCATGTCAAGAGGAAGCACGAGCTGCTGCTGCTTCCGAGTCGGACAGGTTGTGTCGTGCTGTGGGCAGTGGCTCTTTGTCTCTTGCAGGACGCCCTGAAATCATGGCGGATCAACCTCTTTTANAGGAAAAGAGGCAGGAGAAAAGGAAACCTCTGAGTGACAGAAAATCAAAGGGACAACTTGACCCTTTGATCGGTCGTGATGAGGAATAGGTGCAACTTGCACCAATTGCTAAAACCAGAAATAGGATCAAGTTGATCCAATTGCATGAGTACAGCAATAGGGTATTGTTTACCCAATTCCTTAAAGGAGTAATGATGAAAACATTGCACAATTGCATACTGAAAAGGAATTCTGTCAAGTTGACCGAATTGCTTAAACGCTTCTCTTTTTAATAATGTACTTGAATAATGTGTTTGGGGTACGGAAAAACTATCAATCAATTTAAGATAAAAGAGGTGAACACATCTTATATACGCTGCTTCTCAAATAATACGATTCCAACTCAATGATTGATCATCAAAAAGTGCGATTTTGAGCAGAAAAAAAAGAGGCTTTAAATACCCTTTAGATAAGGTCTTTGAAGACCCTTTGAGAACCCCTTAAAAACTCTTTGAAAAAAAATAAATTGGTACAAAACCTAGTGGCAAATTATACAAAACCCGCTGGCAAGCTACAATCAATTAAAATCACTTGCTTGCATACCACAAGCGGGGCTGGCGTGTGGGTAAAAACTGTACAAGAAAGGATTAAAAATGACTCTTATGAATCGTCTTAAGTGCCAAGGGCTATCGCAACATTGGGGGCTGGCAGATATGATGATGGTGCCGGCTTGCTACAAGAAGTATTTTGCGTGATTTGTCGTTTGGAGAGCTGAGAAAGATGAAGCAAATGGGCACTTTATCTTGCAATGTTTTCTTTTTTTGGGGGCTTTTTTGTAACGAGGTCGTGTTTTCTTGATTAAAATTGCATGACAAGATTATGAGATAAAATAAATTTAAAATGTACGCTCATGCGTTGTACTTCTGTGTACGTAAATTGGTTTGTTGAAACAACGTATGTTTCCTAAAGGGAGCTTTGAAAGCTTTTTAAGGTATATGTGGAGGTGAAAGGTGGGTGAAGGTATCATTATTGGACAGATTTTTTTTAACAGTACTCTATTTTTATGGCTGCATAGCTTACTTCTAAAATTTCAGGAATAAAATGACGTAAGATCTTTACATTCCATGTTTGAGCGCTGTTGAAGAGGGGCAATCGGTGTGGTTATTTTACCTATTGAGGTCAATATTTATTGTGATTTATTGTGGCATGGCTTCAACGCCTAAAACTTCAGGGATAAAATGACGTAAAAGATTTTCAATACCATGTTTGAGAGTTGCTGTTGAAGAGGGACATCCAGCGCAGGAGCCGCGCATATTGAGATAAACAATACCATTTTCAAATCCGCGAAAAGTAATATCTCCACCATCATTGGCAACTGCGGGGCGGATACGCGTTTCAAGGAGCTCTTTAATGGTTAAGACAATATCAGCATCTTTTTCGTCATAAAATTCTTCGTTAAGGGCATGGGTTTGTGCTTGTGTTGTAGCGTTGGTGGTGATCACTGGCTCATTGGATAGAAAATGTTCCATAATTGTGCCTAAAATGACGGGCTTGAGATGTTGCCATTCTCCTTCTTTTTTGCTTACGGTGATAAAATCATAGCCTAAAAAAACACCATTGATATTGGGAATATTAAACAGTTTAGCCGCCAAAGGTGAGTTTTTAGCTGCTTCTTCACGGTCACGAAATTCTAATACGCCCTCAGAAAGAACCACGCGTCCTGGCAAGAATTTAAGAGTTGCAGGGTTTGGGGTGGTTTCAGTTTGAATAAACATAGATTCTCCTTTTATAATGAAGGCTTGGGAAGATCTTACGTTGTAGAATATTATATTTTTTAGGCAATAGATCTAATATCTTCATCGGCAAGATTGCTAGGAATAACAATGACAGGGATTGAAAAAGCTGTTCCTTTATTCCCGATTAATTGAACAAGGGGGCCTGGTCCTTCTGTATGTCCACTGGCTGCTAAAACAATTAGTGCAATCCTTTTATCTTCGTCGACCAGTTTAGAAATCTCATCAATTTTTTTTCCTTCACGCACTACTATTTCTGTTTCAAGCGCATGGGTGGTGCGGACTTCACTGGCAATGTCTCCTAATATTTTATGAGCACTTTGCTTTGATTCTGTACGCATAACGTTGTTTACACCCAGAAAATGTTGAAATTCTACACTATCAACGACACAAAGTAATACCAATGTTCTACTGGTATTTTGGGCATGCTGTGCGGCAAACACAACGGCACGCCGACACTCTGGTGTTTCATCGATAATAACTAAGTTTTTTTTCTTTGGTTCTTTTTTCGGATTTTGGGGTTTGGAAATCATGCACTTTCTCTATTTTGTACAAACGATTTTTTTGCTCTCTACAGTTTTTAGTTTTATTATTTTTATGTATTGTGCAAAAATCCAATAATTTCACGAATTTTTTTCATATTTTCTTCTGCGAGCATACTAGCACGTTTAGCGCCATCATGCAAAACAGAGTCGATATAACCGCTTTCTTGATGAAGGCGACGTAATTCTTCTGTTATAGGGGCAAGCTTATGGACAACAAGGTCGGCTAGAGCTGTTTTAAAATGGGAAAATTGTTGACCAGAAAATTCTAAAAGAATCTTTTCTTTGCTAACTTTGGCAAAGGCGGCATAAATACCAAGCAGGTTATCTACTTCTGGTCGTTCTTTTAAAGCGGTTAGGGTATCGGGAAGTGGAGCTGAATCCGTTTTGGCTTTGCGTATTTTTTTTGCGATAAGATCAGCGTCATCGGTCAAATTAATGCGTGAAAAATCTGAAGGATCTGATTTTGACATTTTTTTTGTCCCATCGCGCAAAGACATAACGCGTGTGGCTGTTGTTCCAATAAGCGCCTCTGGGAGGGGAAAAAAGCCTTGTCTTTTTTCTTCATCTGTTTGCATAGAGATACCAAAATTTAATTCGGCAATACGCTGTGCATAGTCGTTGTTAAATTTTTGTGCAATATCGCGTGTGAGTTCAACATGCTGTTTTTGATCTTCGCCTACTGGAACATGCGTTGCTCGATAGACTAAAATATCAGCAGCCATCAAAGTGGGATAGGCAAAAAGCCCGATGGATGCTTTTTCGCGATCTTTTCCCGCTTTATCTTTAAATTGTGTCATGCGTTGAAGCCAGCCGATACGGGCAACACAATTAAAAATCCAGGCGAGTTCAGCATGTTGAAAAACACGTGATTGGTTAAAAATAATGTGTTTTTGAGGATCGATACCGGCGGCTAAAAAAGCTGCTGTCACTGTTCTGGTGGATTCGCGTAAAGTAAGGGGATCTGGGTTGACTGTGAGCGCATGCATATCCACAACACAATAGAGGCAGTGATGAGAGTTTTGCAGTTCAACCCAACGCTGAATGGCTCCAAGATAATTGCCAAGATGTAAATGACCACTCGGTTGTACGCCGGAAAAGACAAGTGGTGTGAAGGTATCCATAGGAGTGCTCTTTCTTCAATTAAGGTTATTCATTTTATTGTTTTTGACAAAGTATAGATATTATGGGCGTTTTTTCAAATTTTTAAGCGTGTGAAAAAAGGAACGGGTGTTGAATAAAAAATAGGCACTAAAATAGATCAAAAATATGCCAATCATGATCCCAGCTAAGGTGATCGCGCGCAAGAAAAATGATGCTTGTGAGGATAAAGGAAAAGACAAAAAAACAAACACATTCAATCCGTAATAGAGGGCTAGTGCACTCAAAAGAGTTGCCATCATGAGACATAATATTCGCTTTATCAGTTGGAAGTCGTATTTCCAATAACCGCGTTTGATAAGGACACTCCACAGCAAAAGGGTGTTGGCCCATCCAGAGGTAATTTCAGCAATAACAATGCCTCGTGCAGATAGAATAGGAAATAATGTTAAGGCGAGACTGATATTGATGAAAACGCAAATACCTGTAAAAATCATCGGTGTTTTGGTATCTTCATGGGCAAAAAAATTAGGAATAAAGACCTTAATAAGAACAAAAGCTGGAAGTCCTAGTCCATAAAGCTCCAATAATTGTGCAACATGGTGTGTTGATTGACTGGTAAATTGTCCTCGTTCAAAGAGCAAACTGACAATGGGAGTGGAGAGCAGCAAAAAAGCGATGGATGCTGGAAGTGTTAACAACAATGTTAATTCAATAGAGCGATTTTGTAAATGGTGGGTTTCTTTATGCTTTTTGCTCCGCAAAGCGCGTGTTAACTCTGGTAAAAGAATGGTTGCAACGGCAATGGCGATTACGCCTAAAGGCAATTGATAAAGACGATCAGCATACATCAAAGAAGAGACAGCACCCGATTGACTAGAAGCAATGTTGGTATTAATAAGCAAATTAATTTGCGTGATGCCACCTGTGATGGCTGCTGGGAATGCTAAAGTTAATAGCTTACGAACATTAGGACTTAAATGGGGCTGGCGGAAGGAAATTTTCATTCCACTTTGACGCAAAGCAAGGGCAATTAAGGTGAGCTGAAGAAGCCCTGCTGCCAATACACCCCAAGAGAGATTTAAGCCAATATGCCAAGCGTCAAGTTTATAGATCCAAGCATAGGCAAGCACACCAATCAAAATAATGTTTAAAAAGAGTGGGGCAATGGCGGCAATAAAATAGCGTCGCAGCGCATTAAGCATGCCCCCCATCATGGCAGCAAGCGACATGCAGGTTAAATAGGGAAACATGATTGCAGTAAAGTGAATTGTAGCGTTAAATTTTGTTGCATCTTCGGTAAAACCTGGGGCAATAATGGTTTGTACCAAAAAAGGCATACTCAGTTCCATCGCAATCGTTAACAGTAAGAGCAGCGAAAAGAGAACGCCAAAGACTTCTTCTGCAAATTTGCATGCCGTTTCGTGACCTTCTTCAGTGATTTTTTTTGCAAAAAGAGGAATGAAAGCAGCGTTAAAGGCACCTTCAGCAAAAAAACGACGAAATGTGTTGGGAAAACGAAAAGCAGCGTTAAAGGCATCAGAAACAGGACCTGTCCCTAGGGCTGCGGCCATAAGCATTTCGCGTACGAAGCCAAAAATACGGCTCATGAGGGTTCCGGAAGCAACTGTTGCAATTTTTTTAATCAATGTCATAAAGATATATCAGCTTTGTTGTAAAAGAGAAGCGATGACAGGAGAAATAAAGCGTTTTAAATCGTAAAAATCTGATCTCTATCCTAATCAAGGATACTTTTTGAAAGCGTTTTACGACGGTGTTTATCTTTCTGTCAACAATGGTGCTTGAAGACTTTTTTATGCTCCTTGTTTACTGTTGCATTAAAATTTTTATTGTTGCCATAAAATAATTAAAATTTCTTTTTCAAACTGAAATATGCGAGTGATATTATAACAGTTTGAAGGGATATGTAGGGATATATAATGATAATTTCTCTTTATGGTGTGATGTCGTGAATAGTGCAACCCAATACCGTTCTGTTTTATGTGAGGGGTGTGACCCTATTAAAGAACGCAAATAAAATAAAAGCGTGGAGCAATACGCAATTTCCATTATTTATTCATTATTAAAAAAAACAGCGCTTTAGATGTTTTAAAAAGTCGTAAGGCTGAGCTAAAAGGTGATGGTAAAGCTGGTGATTTATTTTTATCTTTACGGCTTTATATTCTCCCCAAATTTGGCTGCCTTTTCGTTTTAGAGATTACATAAACAAGAGGATAGGAAGACATGATCTTTCAACAGCATTTTTCCTGTTCAGGTTTCTTTTCACAGTTGATGAGGATAAAATCTGAGGAAATAAGATCAATTTGTTCTCTCATGGTTTCCATTCTCGTTGAGGTGCAATTGATTTGCCGATGAAGGCAGAGGGGGGTAAAGGCTATCATTTTTACCAGAGGGGCAAAAAAGTTAAAGTTTATAAACCTTTTAGATATTCATTGCCATTTCTTTTGTGTGCTCCGTTTTGTGAGGTTGAATATTTTCTTGTCTTTTTGGACTCTGATTGACGATTTCTGTCATTTTTTGCACTTTAATTGCTTCTTTATCAAGGGTGTTGGAACATTTTTTTTCATTATTTTTCTTTATAGATTGATGCTGGATAGATTGATACTGGTTTGGTGCTAAGCGCTCATCGAATTTATGGTTATAAAAATACATGGGTTGTATATGCGGTTCTATCTCTTTTATCTGCTTGACTATTTCCATAATCTCTTTTGCTTTGATGGTTGATGTGCCAAGACTCTTCGCAAGTCTTTCAGGATTATTTTCTTTTATAACTTCATGCTCATTTGAAGATAAGCGCTCATTGATTTTTTTGATATAAGTCCTTATCTCTCCCCTTAATTCAGGAGAGTTTGATAAAGTTTCTTGCTGTTGTGCTTTTGACAAGGAAAGGAGATTTTTCATCCAAGCCTTAGGCATTTCTACCGACTGTTCACACCGCCTTTGTTTTACATGATGGGTATGGAGAATGTCTCTTTCTGTTTGTTTAGAAATATTGATATAACGATCAATGGCTCTACAGAGGGGCAAAATATTTTCTTCAGCATGGGCGCGCGCGTTGTTTTTGATGCCAAATACATTGCTACCAGAAAGCTTAGAAATCGATTGGGGAGAGGTGGTAATTTGATAGGTGAGTTGTTCTCCTTCAGTATGATTTTCATGGATCATCTCAATTCTTTCCCGCAAAATATGACGATTGCCATAAATGATTTGGCACAAAGTTTCTATTTCTTTTCTTCTTGCTTGAATGGATGCGTTGTTTTTTATCCTTGTGGCAATTTCATTGTTGGTAAGGGGGGCTATTGTTTGTGCGGGGATAAGCACTTCTTGCTGGTTTTGAATTTTTGGTGCTTTAAAGGAGAGGGCGTCACCGATTTTTAATGTCTGTATTTGCTCTGGGGTGAGATCTTTTTTATTTCCCAAGATGAAAATTCCGTTAGCATCAAGCATAAAGCCATTGGGTCCACTGCCTCTGTAAAAGCCTTTATAGGTATGACCTTCTTTTGCTGTTATAATAAGATAATGATGAATACTCTCAAGCCCGATATGTTTCATGCTGTCCATGAATTCTTTTAAAATAAGTGTTTTTTCTGGATTTGAAATATCTTCAAGCAGATGTTTCATTTCTTCTTTATCGTTATGTTTTAGCGATGCAATGCTGGCAAGATTCATACGTTTTTCTGTTACAAGAGAAAAGTCGAGTGTGTGGCCAGCAACTTGCCCAAGTTTTTCAAAAAACATTCGTTGCGTGCGTCCATTGCCTTCTCTGAAAGGATGTGTATAGTTGAGCTGTATCAACATTTCAGTGACATGTTCAACAAATGTTTCGCGGGTTAAGCCTTTTAAACTATTCGTTTCTGCAAGTATTTTATCTAAATTTTCTAGACCCTCCTGTATCTGTTTTGCTGAGGCAAAAGAAATACCAGCTTTTTTCATCATTGGCATATAAGCAACGGTACCATCTTCAAATGTAAATGGTTTTTCGCGTGTTTGTCCGGCCCATTCAAAAGTATTTTTAAATAGGGTGTGATGAATATATTGGAGATATGTGGAGGTTAGTTTTTGTGGTGGCGCTTCTTGGCGCAGATGAATGATTGCTTTTGTTGTATCATGGGCACATTGCACTTTTAATTTTCCATAGTCTTTTATTCCATATTTATTCTTTAAGGTGATACTATTGGGATAAAAGAAATTACGATGTATTGTCTTATTTTCTTCGGTTTCAGGCAGTGATGATAATTTCTCCTGTAAGGTGAGAGGGACGGTGTCCGTTTTTCTTGTACCAGTATCCCAGTATGCCATTGATTTTTTTTGGGGTTGTTTTGTTCTTTCTTGATGATCAGAGCGTGTTTCCTTTGTCATTTTGACAGATATTGGATTATTTGTCGCTGTATTACTGCTCTGAAAAATGTTTTTTTGAAAATCTTTTTGCATTTGCCTCATAGCGGAAGCCGATTGAGCAATTGGTTGTGCCATTTGTTCTTTTTCTTGTTCTTGCAAACTTTGGGGCATAACTTCAACGCTGTCATGTAAAGCATGAGGGACAATCCACGGTGAAAAATGGGCTTGTTCTTTTTTCTTTGTTTGAATGGATGCGTTGTCTTTGCTCTTTTCAGTTATTTCATCGTTTTTAAGAGTGGCTCTTTTTTCTTCTGGAAGCAATGTTTTTTGCTGGTTTTTTTCTGGGTTTTGAACTTTTTGTGCTGTAAAGGAGAGGGCATCACCGATTTTTAATGTCTGTATTTGCTCTGGGGTGAGATCTTTTTTATTTCCCAAGATGAAAATCCCGTTGGCATCAAGCATGAAGCCATTGGGTCCACTGCCTCTATAGGTACCATGATAGGTTTCTCCTTCTTTTGCAACGACAGCGAGATGATAATTTTTTTCATCCAATCCAAGCTCTCTCATAGAGTTGGTGAATTCTCGTAAGAGGAGCAATTTTTCTGGATTTGAGATATCTTCAAGCAGATGCTTCATAGGCTCTGGGTTGCCATGTTCCATGGCAGCGGCGCGGACAAAGTCTTTACGTTTTTTGCTCACAAGAGAAAAATCTAGCTCATGTCCTGCTGCTTGAGAGAGTTTTTCAACAAACAGTCTCTTTGTGCGCCTATTGCCCTCTCTGAAAGGATGCAAGTGGTGCAAATCTATCATTATACTAGCTGCTTGTTCAACGAATTCTTCGCGCGTTAAGCCTTGTAAATTATTCTTTTCAGCAAGCGTTTTATCTAACTTTTCTAGTCCCTCCTGTATTTTTCTGCCAATCGCAAAAGGTTTTGTAAATTCTTTTCTTTTCAAAATGGGCATAGAAGCAACAGTGCCATCTTCAAATGTAAAAGGCTCTTCGCGTGTTTGTCCGGCCCATTCAAATGCACGGGAAAAGAGGCCTTGATGAAGGTATTTTAGATAAGAGGCATTAAACTGCTCTGGTAGAGGTTCTTGGTGCAGTTTTATCATTTCTTTTTTTACATCATTAGAACAGCATTCTTTTAATATTTCTTTATCTTTGATACGGTATTTATTTTTAAGCACTTTGCTATTGGGGTAGAAAAAATTTTGCGCTTCTTCATTGATTTGCTTTGAAATGGCTGCATTAATTACAGAGTGTTGTTCTTGCAATTCTTCCTGTGTAGAGGAGGCACAATGTTCTGTGTTTTCTTTCATGCATATTTCCTTTCAAATGGTAACATTATTTTTTGATTTTTTTGTTTACATTTTTTGCCTTATGTTATTTTCATAGTGTTTTCTTCAAAGAAGAATGCCTATTTGAATGATTGAAAAAATTGACCTTATTCGCATGGAACAAAGTTAAAGTTTGTAATTTTTATAAAGTATTATCGTGAAATTTTATCAATGAATTCTGTAAAATAATGGGGTGTCTTATTCAAAATTTTCTGTATTTCATACACCGTCTTTGGTGCAATCTTGGCAAGATAATTGCACCAAAGTTTTGGATGAAAAGCCAACGATGATTAGACTGTCACGACAAAGCCATTGCTTTTGATGTTTCGGCTCTGTGCGGTCGAACATGCGGCTGGTCTTCCTGTCTAGAAGTTTCTGCAACTTCTTGATGCCGCTTTGCTGTTGAGCGTTCAGGCAGCTTTGGGGGCTGCGATAAGCTTTGCTGCTGTTGCAACTTTTTATCGAGATCGGTAGGTGGTTGATGACGTTTTTGTTGTTCTTCCTGATGGTTTTGCACAATGCCTTCTCTTAACTGTTTTACAGTTTCAGCATAATCCTTAATGGCGGTACAAAGAGTAGGAAGATTTTCTTCAGCAGCTTTGCGTGCTCCATTTTTTATGCCAAGGACTTGTCTACCAGCAAGCGGAGAAACAGATGTACAATCCTTTTCAATTTGAAATACAAGCTCTTCTCCCATCTCTGGAATTTTTTGCATATCTTCTATTCTATATTGCAAAATAAATGGATCCTTATAAACAATTTGGCACCAATATTGGATCTCTCTTTGACCATATTGAACCGATGGATCTTTTTGAACTCTGCGGGCAATTTCCTCATTTGAGAGAGGCTGTATTTTCTTTTCTGAATTGAGCGGATTTTGTAAATGTTGATTTGTTAGCTCTTCCTCTTGTGCTTGTCGCTGATGTTGTTGTTCCGTGTGAGAACCTTGTAAAATATTTTCACTTTTTGTATATTTTGAAGTATACACATAACCGTTAATGGCAGCACATAGGGTGGGAAGAGCTTCTTCAGCTTGTTTGCGCGCATGATTTTTTATGCCAAGAACTTTTCTACCAGCAAGCTTAGAAATAGACTTAGGCTGTTCTGTAACATCCCATAAGAGTTGTTCTCCCATATCGGGGTTTTCTTTGATTTCTGCTATTTTTTCTTCTAAAATAAGTCGGTCGCCATAAACCTTTTTGCACAAAAATCGTATCTCTTCTTGATATGCTACGAGCAATAGCTCTCTTTCCATTGTATTAATAGATGGTTTTTGTTCGTGAGACGGTTTTGGTTGTTCAATTGCTGTGTGTGGAGAGGCAGGCTTTTGGACGACAGTATCGCTTTGTTTTCTGTTTTCTATACGGTGCGGTTTTCTTGAAGGCGGGACGGCATATGTTCCACTGTCTTGTGATGATGAACTGCTTTGCTGCCTGACTTTCATATGTGATAGTGTTTTGGGTCTAACACTTGGTTCGTGTGTTTCAGGATTTTGGATTTTTGTGCCATTTTGTACTCTTTCTCTCATGCGTGGGGGAAGGGGCGGAGCAGGCGTTGCATAGAGATGTTCTCCCTCTTGAGCTGTTGTTTTGTTTTGTTGCTTATCTTTTGCGCGTGGAGGTCTTTGTGGAGCTGCTTTTGTGTGCGGAGAGGAGTGTTCTTGGATTTTTGAGTTGAGGATTTTTGCGTCGGCTTGTGTTTTTTCTCTCATGCGTGGAGGAGGGGGCGGAGTCACTTTTGTCTGTAGGGGGGGGGACTCTTGAACTGTCGGTTTATGTTGTTGTCTCTCTTTTGCACGTGGAGGTCTTTGTGGAGCTGCTTTTGTGTGCGGAGAGGAGTTTTCTTGGATTTTTGAGTTGTAGATTGTTGTGCCGGTTTGTGTTTTTTCTCTCATGCGTGGAGGAGGGGGTGGAGCCACTTTTGTCTGTAGGAAGGGGGACTCTTGAACTGTTTGTTTATGTTGTTGCCTCTCTTTTGCACGCGGAGGTTTTGGTGGAGCTGCTTTTTTTTGTGGGGGAGGCGTCTCTTGGTTTTTGGCGTTAGGAGACATTGTGTTGGTTTGCACTGAGCTTTTCATACGAGGGGGTGGTGGTGGAGCAACTTTTGGGTGGGGGGATAAATTTTCTGGGCGTTTTTCTACAGTTGCTTTTGGCAAACTTTGAGAAACTTGGGAAGGAGGGGTTCTGGTAGGGGATTGTTCAGCCTGTTGTTGAAATTTTTCCATCATTTCGGTGATAAAAGGGGAGGGATTTCTTTTTTTCATACATGTTCCTTTCAAACTCTTCCAATATTGTTTTTAAATACTATTTAAAAATTTACGTTGGTTTTTATTCTGTTTTATGCTTTTTCATTTGCTTTTATGAGAGAGGATATGAAACTGAATGGTCTCGCACGATTTGACTCTTATGGTTCAGATCATAATCATTCTCTAAAGATTATTTTCTCAGTGTTTGGGTTAAGGGACAGAAAAATAAATTTTGTTTCAATTTTTCTCTCTTTCTTGGCGCAAACACCTCTTTCCTGTGTTGCGCCAAGACGTTAGATTCAACGTGAAAACTTATGTCTGTTTAGCTGGCAAAAGCCATCGCTTTTGGGGCGGCAGTTTTGCGAGGACGAACATCTGTTTCTCTTTGTTGTCCAAGGGGTGTTGCTCCTTCATGCGTTACTATTGAAGGCTCAGGGCGTTGAGCAGACTGTGAGACGCTTTGTTGTTGATGCAAATTTTGCGATCTGTCAGAAGGTGCTTCATTGTGTTCTTGTTTTGCCTGCTGAGTTTTTGAAAGGCTCTCTCTTACTTGTGTTACAGCTGTTGCATAATTGTCAGCGGCGTCAATGAGGTGAGAAAGACCCGCTTCAGCATGTCTGCGTGCTTTATTTTTAAAGCCACAAAAGTTATGACCAGCGTACTTGTGAAAAGATTGAGGATTTCCGACAAGTTGCTGTGCGAGTGCTTCTATTGTTTCAGGGTTTTGGAAAAGCTCTTCTGTTTGTGATTGCAAAATGTTTTCGTTCCCAAAAACAACTTTACACCAATATTGGATTTGGGCGAGGTGTCTTTTGACTTTTGAATGTTGTTGAATTTGGGTAGAAATTTCTGTCTCTGAAAGAGTTTCTTTTTCACGATGATTTGGTTTTTGCAGAAGTTTAGCGACGGCTTCCTTCCCCATGAAGCGTTCATAGTTTTTGAGTTCTTGCTCTGGAGATTGTACGAGGCTCTCTCTTGCCTGTTTTACAGCTTCTGTATAACAATCAACGGTGACACTGAGAGCGGAATAACTCTCTTCCGCGTGTCTACGTACTCGACTTTTGAAGCCCAACGCGCTGGTGCCGGAAAGTTTAGCAAAACTTTCAGGATATGCTGCCATGCGCCATGAGAGCTCTTCTCCTGCAGCGGGATTTCTTTGAATTTCCTGCATTTTTTCTTGCAAAATGTTTGGGTTACCATAGGCACTTGCGGATAAACGTTGGATTTCCTCTTGATAGGTTCGAACCAATGAATGGTGTGGAAGCAATAGAATGATTTCTTCCTCTGAGAGAACTCTTGTTGTTCTTTGGGTAACTTGTGAAGTAACTGTTGAGTGTGTCGTTTCAGGTTTTTGCTGCCTTTTGGTAGAGCTGCCTCTTGTTAACGAAGCTGTTGGATTTGTTGATGCATGTACAGTTTCTTCGCTTAAAAGAGATTGTCTTTCCTCATCTTTTTCCGGTATGGATGACAGTCTTTTGCTTTTTGAAGGTGTTTCTTTAGGAAGGGGGGCTGCGCCTGAGACCTCTGCCGCCGCTTGTTCATAGAGCTTTATAAGTTCTTGTATTGAAGAGGATGGAAAAGGATGAGGGTGTTTTTTTTTCATGCATGTTTCCTTTCAAAAATTGTTTTAGAAAACCTCTTTGGTGCATTCTTGCCTTTTATGCTTGGATCGCTTTGAGACAAAAAAAATATCGAGCTGAATGAGCTTCCAAAGATCTGCGCTATTTGCAATCAGCTTAATAGACATTTGTGTCTTTTATACAGTTTTTTTGTGAAATTTTATCAATAAGTTATGGTCAATCACAAAGTACATTTTTAGGACTATTTTTTGTAACATTCTAAAACAATTCTTGGCGCAATCGCAATAAAACGATTTGCGCCAAGAAATTCACTGAAAAAGAGATTATATGAAAAACAAAAATTGATCTGTTTTTATGTTTATGCCCCCTTACATGGCATAAGCCATCCCTTTTTCTCCTTGTCTTTGTCGTTGTGGACTGTGTTCTGGACTATTTTGTTCTTGTCCTCTTTCGTGATGACGATGATGGTGATGATGGTGATGATGATGATGGCGTCTCTGTTCCGCTAGAGGGGTTTGCGATAGCCTCTCTGTGGCTCTTTCTACAGCCTTTGTATAATCATCAATGGCGTCAACAAGCGATTTAAAACCCTCTTCAGCTTCTTTGCGTGTTTGACTTTTTAGTCCAAGTGCGGTACGGCCCGCAAGCTTATGTATAGACTCAGGATCTTCAGCAAGTTGATCTGAAAGCTCTTTTCCTTTAGTGGGATCTGTAAGTATTCCTTGCAAGTGCTGCTGGAAAATCGTATCATCGCCATAAACAATTTTACTCCAGTGTATGACTTCTTCTGCATGTGCTTGGACGTGAGGATTTTTTAAAAGCATGACACTCTTTTGGTCAGTTGTGAGAGAAGGTGAAGATGATCTTCCTTTTTGTTGTGGAGAAACCTCTGTGTAGTTAGTTTCAGTTTCTTGTTGTCTTTGATTATGGTGTCTCCCTCTTGAAAGAGGAGAAACGCTGCTCACTGATGCGTATAGAACTTCCTCTTCACGTTTTGGGGGAGCAACCGTTGTGTAATCGGTTTCAGTTTCTCGCTGTCTTTGCTTAGGGTGTCTCCCTCTTGAAAGAGGGTCAATTTCGCTAACTGATGCGTATATTAGCTCTTCTTCTTGGTTTTGGGTGCGCTGGTTTCCTCTGTTTTGTTTATTAACTTGTGCATAGAGGGGCTCTTGGCTCTTGGCTTCTGAGTGTGGGTGACTTTTTTTCATGGCTGTTTCCTTTCAATATTTTTAGAAAACCTCTTTGGTGCATTCCCCACTTTTAGTTTTGATAACTTTTATATAAAGGAAGATATCCAACTGAATGACCGCCAAAGATTTCGCGCTATTCGGGAGTAGTGTAACGGACCTTTGTGTCTTTTATACAGTTTTTTTATGAAATTTTATCAATAAGTTATGATAAATTATAGGATCCACTTTTAGAACTATTTTTTGTAATATTTTAAAACAACTCTTGGTGCAATCACGATAAAATGATTTGCACCAAGAAACTCACTGAAAAAAAGATTACATGAAAAACAAAAACTATCTGTTTTTATGTTTATGCTCCCCTTACATGGCAAAAGCCATTCCTTTTTCTCCATGTCTTTGTTGTTGTGGGCTGTGCTCTGGACTATTTTGTTCTTGTCCTCTTGCGTGACGATGATGATGGTGGTAATGTCTGTCTTCTGTATCTCTTTCTGGACTTTCTTGTCTTTGACCTCTTTCTCTTTCATGCTCCCGTGTAAACTTTTTATGGAGCTTTTGTGTATTATGTATATGTCTCTCAAGAGCTGAGCAAAGAGGACGAAAACCATCTTCAGCTTCTCTGCGGCTTAGAGATTTTACACCAAGTATTTTGTGACCTGCAAGCTTACCAGCGCTTTCAGGATTTTCTGCAAGGCTCCATAAGACTTTTTCTGCATTTTGAGGGTCGTCAAGAATCTTAGCCAGTTGTTGATTCAAAGCATGTTCGTTACCATAAACAACTCTGCACCATTCTTGCGTTTCTCTTACACCATATTGAAAGTCTACGCTTGTTAAAAGCTTTGTTGTAACCACATCTTTTGGGGTTCTGGGAGGGGAGATTCTGCCTCCGCCAACGCCTTGATAGATGGGATTTTCTAGTTGTTCAGATTCTTGCCCGCCTTCAGCTCCCATGCCAACCGTTGCATAGACGGATTCGAGTGGTCTTTGGGGAGAGTGCCTACCATTTTCACCAACTTCAAGCTCTGCATAGAGATGTTCTGGTTCTTGGGGATGTCGTCCACCCTGTGCACCTTCACCAACTGTGTCGTAGGGTGTTTGCCAATTTTGTGCTGCCAAATCCGTTATTGAATAGGGATTTACGAGTTTGTCGGTGCGTCGCCCATCACTTGGTCTTTCACCAAGTCTATCATAGGGATTTCCTAGTGGCTTTTGGGGAGCATAGGCCGTTTCTGATGGTTGTTGAAGTGTATATTGTTGTGAGTTGCGCTGTTCTTTGGGTGGTTTGTTAACCTTTGCGTAGAGGTCTCCTACATTAGAAGCTCCTAGATTTTGTTGTTCAAGTGGCTTTTGGGGAGCAAAGACCGTTTCTGGTGATTGTTGAAGTGTATATTGTTGTGAGGTGCGCTGTTCTTTAGGTGGTTTATTAACCTTTGCGTAGAGGTCTTCTACATTAGAAGTTTCTAGATTTTGTTGTTCAAATTGTCGTCTTAGTTCCTCTACATTGGTAGAAGGAGTTGGGTGACTTTTTTTCATGGCTGTTTCCTTTCAATATTTTTAGAAAACCTCTTTGGCGCATTCCCCACTTTTTTGATATTTTTAGGACAAAAGAAGAATATCAAACTGAATGGTCTCCAAAGACTTCACGCTATTCATATTGATATGTAATGGACATTTATGTCTTTTATACAGTTTTTTTATGAAATATTATCAATAAGTTATAGTAAATTATAGGATTCATTTTTAGGACTATCTTTTGTAACATTTTAAAACAATTGGTGGGCGTAATGGAGATAAAATGATTGGTATAAAGAGTTCTGTTGGAAGGCAAAAGTTCACGCGTTTTTAGCCGGTAAGAGCCAGCGATGAAGAGCGACTAACTTTCAAGCTGCGAGCTTGACATTGTGCTTCTTGGGTGTTCTTTACAGTATTCGCAATTTCTTTTGCTTTGCTTTCCGATGTCCCAAGGAGGCAAGCTAGTCTGGTATAATCTTTTTCTTGTATGGCTTTACGATCTTCTGAGGATAGACGATTGTGTAGTTGTCGTGAAAAGGTATGGAGTTCTTGTCGCAGTGAACGAGAATGCAATAAAGCTTCCCTTTGTTGTTCTTCTGGTAAGGCAAAAAGGTTTTGTAAATTTTTTCCAGGTTTTTCGACAGTGTGGTTCAGGCGATTTTGTTCTCTTTGGTGTTGCTCTAGAATTTCATCTTTTGTTTGTTGTGTTATTGCGCCATAATTTTTAAGGGCTTGGCTGAGTTGTGGAACAGCCTGTTCGGCTTGTCTGCGATTTGAACTTTTCATGCCAAGTATTTTACTCCCAGCAAATTTAGAAATTGATTGAGGGTTTTGTAAAGTTTCATCGGCAAACTGATTTCCTAAGTTTGGAGCTGCCGTTATGATATCCAATTTTGTCTTTAAGGACTGGGTTTTACCATAAACAGTCTTTGATAAATTTTCGATTTCTTTTCGGCACGCTTCAACATAAGCGTCATTTGAAATCCTTGTGAATAACTCTTCATGGGTAAGAGGGGCTAAAGTTTCTTTTGGGATCAGTGTTTCTTTTAAGCTTTGAACGTTGGTTTTTTGAAAGCAGAAGCGGGCACCGTTTTGTAATGTTTTGACGAGTTCTGGGGTGAGATCATCTTTGTGTCCGACGACGAAAGCCCCTTCTATTTCCATGACAAAACCTTCTGCTGAAAAACCTCTAAAGATGCCTTCATAGGTTACATCTTCCTTTGCTGCAACAACAACACGATCGTTAATTTCATCCAGTCCAGCGTTTCTCATTTGGGAGATGAACTCTTTTAAAACAAGGGATTTTTGCGGATGGGTGATATCTTCAAAAAGATCTTTCATTGGTTGGGGATTGCCATGTTGCATAGCTTCAATACAAGCTGCTGTCATCCGTTCTTTTGTGATGAAAGAAAAGTCAATGGTATATCCTGCGGCTTGTCCAAGTTTTTCCATAAACATTCGATTTACGCGCCCATTGCCTTTTCTAAAAGGATGTGCGTGCTCGAGCGCCATAAAAACTTCAGCGGCACTTTCAGCAAATTCTTGGCGCAATAAACCTTTTAAATTGTTCTTTTCATTAAGTGTTTTTTCGAGTTGTTTTAGTTCTTTTTGAATCTGCGGTCCAATAGCAAAAGGAATTTCATAGGCTTTGGGACGCATCGCCGGCATATGGGCAGTGGTGCCATCTTCAAATGTAAAGGATGTATCACGGGTTTTTCCAGCCCATTCAAAAGTTTTGTAGAAGAGGCTCCAGTGGATTAGTTTTAGATAGGAAGCATCAAATTTTTGTGGGGGTGGTTCATGGCGAAAATTTACGGCTGCTTTAGTGACGTCATGGGTACTGCGTTGATACAGTTTTTTAGGGTCTTTGATGCCATATTTATTTTTGAGTGTTTTGGTTCCTTTATATAGATAATTTTGCTCTAACATGTAATCTCTCCTAAGTAGGTAGGGTGGTGGTTGATGAGCGTCTTAAACGCTGCATGTGAAAAATTCCCCTTCGCGTATTCTTTTGAGATTTTGGGTGTTATGAGAGGGAGTGTTTTTCCCTTCAGTGTATGGATGTTGTATAAATCGTTTCGTGATGCTTTTGAAAAGCTTTTCTGATGTTTCCTTTGTTTATTATCTTGTACTGTAAAATGCTGGTATTTAGGGCGCTGATATGAAGCCCATGAGTGGTCAGAAAATGGATTTTCTATAAAATTGACTCTGGGTAAAATCTTCGTTTTTTGAGGTGTAAGGAAGAGGTCAAAAAGAAAAATGTTGCTTAAAATTGTTGTTTTTTCCTTTAACAAAGTTGTTTGCAAGAGCGCTTTGATGAGGGGCGTGGATATAGCGGGTGTAATCGCTCTTGGTTAGTGGATGGTGCTGGTACTTTTCATACACAGCTCTCAGATTGGTGAATCTATGGGCAAAAGCAGTCATCAAAAATTTTTCTCCATTATATTTTTTTTATTGCTCCATATGAATATCTTGCCATACGAACATCTTTTTTGTGTATTTTTGCAACAAAATGTTTTTTACTTTGTGTTGTTGCTCTTATTGTATGCGCTGCTTTAAGATTTAAGACCCATAAGAGAATAAAAACTTTTCTTTGGTTGGGGAGAAAAGCCTTTTTCAGCGCTTTATCATTAAAATAGAACACTTTATGATATCGTAAAGGGGGAAAAGCTTGTATAAGAATGATTTATTCATTTTGGTGTATATCTTGGATGTTTTTTGGGGGGGAGGGAGAAAATCGATGTTTGTCGTGTGGGTGTTTTGAGAACTTCTTGTCTCAAAGGCAAATCTTTTGTTGATTATGTTCTTTAATGGAGGAACGCCCTTGACGTAAAACAGAATACCATTGGGGTGCTAATTCACGGGCTTGTTTTAAAGAGACATCTTTTAACACACCCATTTGGCGACGGTGCTCATAAATAGTACAACGTTAAAGCCCCCCATGAAGTGTATAAAATCTATTGAGCTTTCCCATTTTTACGCTTCATAAAGAAGCCAGTATCCTCAGATACTTTGAGTGCCTAATGTTTCGGACAAGACCTTGGGCCTTAGAGACGGTTCATAAAAAGGTATGCCTTTCTTGTACAGTTTTACTCTACATGAGGCTCTCGCTTGTGACATGCAGGCGACAGAGTTTTGATTGATGCAACACGACATGGAACAGATTTAAGATGAGAGAATCTTACGCTATTTAGTCTCTTATTTAACAAAAAAATATAAATTATCATTTATAAATCAATTTATTATATAAATTATAGATGAAAAACTTTGTAGAAATGGGTTCCTTTTCCAAGTGGAGATATTAGTGTCGCTATTGGTTGGGTGTATGGGCGTTTTTATAAAGACTTTTTAAAGACCATGGGCGCTGATAAAGCTGATAAAACGATGCACAAAATATAAAACAGAAAATATAAAAAGAAAAATCATGGATTTTTTGAACCTGTTTTTCTTGTATGCGGGCGGTTATTTTTTGTCAATATCGCATCATGGAGGGTAGTTTTTCTTTTGTGGGGTAAAGTGGTGTTTTGTAGCTGCGGCTAACATTTCTTTCCTTCTGAAATAGATGGCTCAACCACATCGCGAAGGGGAGCCTTGCATCAGAATAATTTGTTCATCTTGACGCATTTCTCGAATAACTTTGTGGGGTAAAATGAGTGCTCTTTTTAAAATATTCATATAACCACGAAAATCGACTCCATCTAAGACAAATAAAATAGGCTTTTGTAGCTTTCGTCAGTAGTAATCATGACGTTTAAAAGGAATTAACAATTATCCTGTCCAATTGCTTTGGATATGGTGTATATGCTATGTGCAAAATTGGTGGTAGGGCGCTTAAGTAGTCTGTTTTTTGCATGTATGATAAGAATATTAAAATATCTCTTCCACATAGGTGTTTAAAACAAAAAAACAAAGTTTCATATTTTTTAGTTGGCCATAGCAAGTGTATTTGAACGATTTTGTGTGCGTGTGTAGAATTGGCTATGAGCGTTCCTTGCTTTTTGAACAATGTCGGTAATTTCTCGTGCTTTCTGTTCTGATATACCAATACTTTGTGCAAGTGTTTCATAATCTTTGTTTGTGATCGCACTACATTCGTTTGATGAGAGACGATGTTCTAAACTGTTTATAAAAGTACGGAGCTCTTGGTATAATTGAGGAGATTGAGACAAGATTTCTCTTTGTTTTTCCGGTGATAAAGCAAAAATATTTTGCAAGTTTTGACTGGGATTCTCTACCGCTTTTCCAAGGCGTTCTTGTTTAATTTTATGGTCTCGAGTGACTATATTATAGGTAGCTTCTACAGTATACACATAATTCTCAATTGCAAGAGAGAACACATCAAGATAATTTCGAGCGTGTACACGTGCCGGATTTTGTAGACCGCATATACTAAAACCTGCAAGAGGAGAAACAGAGTGCGGTGCCTGTTTAATCTGATTAGCAAACTGTCTGCCGAATTCTAGATTTTTAATAATCTCTTCTATCTGTTCGTTTAATACGTTTGCGTCACCATAAACAGTTTTTGCGTAAGCTCGGACTTGCTTTTGAGCTTTGAGAACGTAACTATCTAGCGCAACTGTTTTGGCACATTCACTTTTTGTGAGAGGCGCTAATGTTTCTTTTGGAATAAGCGTGTTTTCAAGCTCTTTGCTGTTGGGGGCGGTAAAGGTAATGATATCACCAGGTTTTAGTGTTTTTAATCGTTCTGGTGTGAGATCATCTTTGCTACCAATGATGTAAGTTCCTTGCACATCGAGTATAAAACCTTCTGAATAACAACCTTTATAAGTTCCTATATAGGTTTCTCCTGCCTTTGTTGCTATAACAAGGCGATCATCCACGTTGCGTCCCGTATTGTTTATGTGGTCCATAAATTCTTTTAAAAGACGTATTTTGGGGGGATTGGAGATATCCTCAAAAAGATCTTTCAACAGTTGTGTATTGGTATATTGCATTGCTTCGCTACAGGCAGCCATCATACGTTTTTGTGTGACAAGCGAAAAGTCAAGCTGATGTCCTGCAGCTTTGGCAAGATTTTCAAAAAAGACTTGTTCTGTGTGCTCATTGCCATCTATGAATGGGTGGATTTTGTGAAGAGAATAAAATAGACTCGTTGCTTCCTTGACAAATTCTTCGCATGTTAAGCCTTGCAAATTGTCTTTTTCGGCAAGCGTTTGATCTAATTTTTGTAAGAGTTCAGGGATTTCTTCACCGGTTGCAAAATTATTGCCCCATTCCATTCTTTTCATTTCTGGCATGGCGGCAATGCTATCGTCTGTAAATGCGAAGGGGATATGGCGCAGATGTCCAGCCCATACAAAGGTATTTTTAAACAATTGTTGGTGGATATGGCATAGATAAGTTGAATTAAAATATTCTGGCAGGGGTTCTGCACGCAGATTGATCATGGCTTTTTGCCTATTATGTGAGCATTTTTCCAGAAAGCGTTTTAAATCTGTTTCTCCATATCTATTTTTGAGAATTTGGGTACCAAGATAGATATAATTATGGGGTGAGGGAATTCCTTTTGTTTTTTCTTTTGCTTTGGGCATTGTTACATTCCTTATAATGTTACATTGTCTATGAGAGTGTGTTAAACTTTTTGTTTGAAAATCCCCCACGCATATTGTTTTGAGATGTTGAGACTTGGGTGAGGAAAAAATCCCTCAAATTCGTAGGTGTTTTTGAGTGTATCAATCTTTATCTTGGCACTTTTTTCTTTTACTGAGAGAGAATGGTTCATTTGGGTTGTTTTCATGCATATTGTCTTTTAATTTTTTTGTAGAAAAATTTCCCTATAAAAGCGGTGCCTTCAAAAGTTTCCTGATAGGATTCTCAAGGCATAGATATGATTGGTATTTATTATTTGGAGATGAGGAGAGTGCTTTATAAAGAAAATTGGCATTGGTAAGCACAGGCATAATACCATCATTCAAAGACTTTTCCCCATATTTTTCTTGTTGTATCAAGCGGGAATTCCTTCTTTATAGGCTTTTATGAGATAGAATCTCTGCTTTTATCCTTTGATGTTTTTGTTTTGATGCATGGCCTCCATTAGAGGGTGTTTTTTAGTTTTTCTGTGCTTTTGGGGCAAAACGGTTTTTTGCAGCTGCGGCTAACATTTCTTTTCTTCTAAAATAGATGGCGCGGCCACATCGCAAAGGGGGCTGTCCTTGCATAAGAATAATTTGTTCATCTTGACGCATTTCTTGAATAATCTCGTGGGGTAAAATGAGAGCTCTTTGTTGGTAGTTGACGTTGTATGAACTCTTTCCTAAAGATAAGCCTCTTGATTTGTTCGTTCCGGTTACTTCAACGGTCATTTGACCACAGCGTTCTGAAATGTCTTTGGCAGTTTGGAGATCTTTAATGGCAGCATAGCTGACAAAGGAACAACTTTCAAACCATGAACGTGCTCCTGCTTCTCCAAAGTGGTTGACCAACTGACCAGAGGATTGATAGAAGAGCATCAAGGATGTACCGTATTTACGTCCACGGTCGCGGGCTTCTTCTAAAATATTCATATAGCCTAAAAGATCAACTTCATCTAAGACAAATAAAACACGCTTTTTATAGTTACCGTCTGCTGTAACCATGGCATTGAGAAAGGCGCCAATAATCACACGTCCAATAGCAGGATAACTGTTTAAAATGCTTGCGGGGAGATTGAGAAAAACATCTGTATTGCCATTGGTAATATCTGAGGAAAAAAAATCATCTCCGCAGACAAGATCTGCATAATTGGATAAAGAAAGCCATTGGGTGTCTTTTGAGGCGGTGGTATAAACCCCTGAAAAGGTTTGCTCTGCCATTTCTGTAAAAATACCAACCATTTCACGAATAAAAGGAGAAGGTGTTGTTTCTTGAATCATGCGTAATTGATTAACAACAGCTGTTTCTGATTGAGAGAGAATGCTACGCAATGTTTTTAAATTGCGCTCGCTGTCTTCATATTCATCAGAAAATACAACATGAGCAAGAAGAGCTGTTAATAGATTATGGGCTTGTGTTGAGAAATATTCCGCTGAAGAATTGTCTGATTTTTTATCTGTAAGAAGCAACTTTGAAAAGCTTACAATATTCGCTTCGCGTTGTGTGCGTGGTACGCTGTCGTCTAAAAGCCAATCGATGACATTAAAGTTTTTTGTTAACAATGAGTTAGGATCGAGAACAATGACATTTCTATTTCCCATTTTTTGACGCGCAAATTTGACCATTGGGGCAACTTCTGTTGAAGGATCAAGACAAATAATAGACCCTGGATAGGTTAAACACGTAGGAACTACTGTACTTGTTGTTTTATAGCCACCAGAACCAGCAAAAAAGATCATATGAGTTGAACCAAAATCAAGATTAAAGGTTAGCAAAGGGGCTGTTCCACCCTTTCCCCATGTTGTTTTATTGCCAGGTGCAAAGGGAATGTTGCACACATTATCTTGATCGACACGGTATCTTTCACCCACAACAATTTGCCCATTGGCAGGAAAGATTTTTGCTGCCTCTCTTAAATTCATCCAAGCGGCCTCACCAAAAATACCTTTTTTTGCGCGCTTGACCTTATTTTTAGGGGGAAGGGTTGTTACGAATTGAATGATGGAAAAAAAAACACCAATGATGATGCCAAAAACAACCATGGGGTCCATGAACTGAAGAGCATAGCCCCATGTTATTCCTTGTTGGCCAACATAGGGACTTAAGCGTTTTATTTCACCACCAATATAGTAAAGAGCGGTTGTTCCAAAAAAGACAACGGAGACAAAAGTGATCATTTTACGCAGGTGTAGTTTTTGCGAGAGACTATACAACAATGAAACAGCAGCCGTTAGTGCTAAGACTAATAAAGGCTCAGAACGAAGAGTCCAATAAATTTGATCGCTCTTTAGTCCATTTGTTATAAACAACAAAAAGTGAGGGACAAGGAATATCGTTAAAGCACCTAAAGCGATAGGGGTTAAAATGAGTACCATTTGTGTTTTGGTATATTTCATTATATTTTACTTTCAATTCTATCAGAATATGCTGCGAAATGTTCTTTTTAGGTGTGTGATATTAACACTCTTTCTTTTTTGCAAAGGTGCAGATAACGCTCCAAACAGTTTTCGTTTATGAGCTCTTCTCATGAAGAAGGAAGGTTTTATCTATTCTTAGCAGGCCATAGCAAATGCTTGGGAACGATGCATTGTGCATATTTGTGCTCGTTGATGTACTTCTTTGGTTTGCTTAATAATTTCTGTAATTTGCCTAGCTTTACTTTCTGATACACCAATGCTTTGAGCTAGTGTTTCATACTCATTATTTTGGACTGCTTTATGTTCATTTGGTGAGAGACGGGTGTTGATCTTTTTTACAAAGTTGCTGAGCTCTTTTTGACATAAAGGATTTTTTGCTAAAGCTTCTTGCTGTAATTCTTTTGGCAAGGCGAAGAGGTTTTGCAAGCTTTGACTTGGCATTTCTACCATTTTTGCAAGGCGACTTTGTTCTGTTGCATGTTCTTGCGTAATTTCCTTTTCAGCATATTTTACAGCATGCGTGAAATTTGCAACGGCAGTACAGAGCATCTCAAGATGATTTTTAGCGTTTGCGCGTGCCTGATTTTGTAGTCCACATAAACTGAAACCTGCAAGATGAGAAATAGAGTACGGTGCTCTTTCAATCTGGTTGGCGAGCTGCTGGCCTAAGCTTGGATTTTTGATGATCTCTACTATCTGTTTGTCTAATATTTTTTCGTTACCATAAACAATTTTTGCCAATTTCTGGATCTGTTTTAAGCTTGTGTGTACGCAAGAATCTTCAGCAATCATTTCGGCTTTTTCATTTTCTGTCAAAGGAGCTAATCTTTCTTGTGGAATGAGAATGCTTTCAAGCTCTTTTGTTTTTGGGACTGTAAAGGTAAATTTGTTACCGAGTTTTAATGTTTTGAGTTGTTCTTGTGTGAGATGCTCTTTATTACCGATGATATAAGCGCCTTTCACATTGAAAGCAAAGCTATCATAACCAGCACCCCTATAGGTGCCCGTGTAAGTTTCACCTTCTTTTGCAACCATAACAGGACGATCATTAACATTGCGCCCAAGTTCTTTCATGTTGCTCATGAATTCCTTTAAAAGAAGTATTTTATTGGGATTAGAGATATCTTCAAACAGATGTTGCATTGGTTCTAGATCACCATTTTCTGCTACAGCAACACTGGCGAGCATCATGCGTTCTTTTGTAATCAGTGAAAAATCAAGCTGATGCCCTGCTGCTTGAGCAAGCTTTTCAAAAAAGACCCGTTGTGTACGTCCATTTCCTTTTCTAAAAGGATGAAGTTGGTTAAGGGCGTTAAATAAGCTTATTGCTTCAGCGTTAAATTTCTCACGCGTTAAGCCTTGCAAATTATCTTTTTCGGCAAGCGTTTGATCTAATTTTTGTAAACCGTCTTGGATTTCATCACCGAGTGCAAAAGGATTTTCCCATCCTGTTCTTTTCATTTCGGGCATAGCGGCTATGGTGCCATCTTCAAATGTAAAGGGGAGATGGCGCAGATATCCAGCCCATTCAAAGGTATTTTTAAATAAGTGGTGATGAATAGAGCATAGATAGGAGCTATCAAACTTTTCTGGTAAGGGGGCTTCACGCAGATTAACCATTGCTTCTGCTGTATCATGTGAGCATTTCTCCAGAAAGGATTTTAAGTCTTTTATTCCATATTTATTTTTGAGTGTTGTGGTGTTTGGGTAGACATAATGATGGGGAGAAACTGTCTGTATATTTTTTGTCTTTGCTTTTGCTTTTGGCATTGTAGCTTCCTTATAATTTTACGTTGTCCATAAGAGTGTTAAATTCCTCGAGTGAAATATTCCCCTTTGCGTATTCTTCTAAAATTTTGAGTGTTGTAGGATGAAGCGCTATTCCCTCTATCGCATGGGTGCTGATGGCTGCTTCAACGGCTTCACGGCGTTTTTTTAATTCTTCTTCTGTCATCGATAAAAGATTTTCTCTATTTTCTGTTTCGTTGGTTTTCATGCATTTTTTCTCTTATTTGCAATCGTTGCTTTAAAAGAGCCTTTGGCAGCCGGTGTGATCTTCTTTTACTCACCTCCAAAGATGTTTCGTTGTTTGAAGGGATCGTAATAAATTTCTGTGACCTTAAATTTTCCTTCAATCCGTTTGCATTGGATGATGATATCAATCATTGAAATCAACAGTCCTCGAATATCATCACGCTCTAAATCACCACCGCCTTCACTTTCTTTGACCAAAAGGGTCATCTGCTCAAAGGCTGCAAGTGCTGTTGATGCGTGAACCGTCGTAATGGAACCTGGATGGCCTGAATTGACATTGCGGATATAATAAAAGGCTGTACCATCTCGAAGTTCTTGCAAAAGAATACGATCAGGACGCATCCGTAAAGATGATTCAAGTAACTCTTTGGGGCCAACGGAGGCTAAGCCTTGTCCATCTTTTGAATAGAACATTGAGACATGGTTAGGGTGTGGTATCACCAATTCTTGCGTGTCTTCAATGGTGATAATACGCTCTTCTTGAGGGATTTTGGCGATTAATGCTTTTGATAATGTTGTTTTACCCGAACCGGTTTTTCCCGCAATTAAAATATTTTTCTGGCATTCTACAGCTTGATTTAAAAAAGAGACAAAGTCTTTATTACAGTAGGCATTGGCTAATTTATGCTCGATGATTTTGAGTTCGTTAAAACGAGAATGATAGTCATTCAAGGGTGTGAAAGAGACTTGCTCACAGAGCGAGAAGAGGCCTTTCTTGGCGAGCTCTTCGAGAGAAAAACTCTGCGATGACGGTTTGCGAATTGTCATACTAATCGTGTCTTTTTCGACAGCGGGTGGAATGACAATTTGAATACGCTCATTGCCTGGTAGCGTTGCAGATAATATTGGGTTTTTGTCCGATATGTTTTGCTTGGAATAGGATGCTACAACTTTCGCAATCCCCATAAGCTCATTAAAAGAGAGCCCCGGTGCTTCTATTGTTTTCCATCCATCAAATCCTTCAGTCATGACTTGATAGGGACGATTGATAACAATTTCAAAGAGTCTCTCATCTTTCAAAAAAGCACTGATGGGTTCAAGTTTTGTGAGAACAATCGCAACGGTTTCATCGCTCATGGTATGTAAGTTTGAGTTCATTCTAAAGTTACCGCCGAATTTTTGTAAAAGTTTCTTGAAACAGCTCGATTGATAATCTGTTTTTTGTTTTCGATGACTTTCAATTTATAAACGCTGGAAAAATCTAAATCGCGGGCGACAAAGATATTCACCATTTCCCCTTGGTTTTTGGATAATGTTGGAGGAATATTGGCGTAATTTTCTACGAGAATGTTTGCGATGTTTTGTCCTGAAGAAATTGTTTCAGTTTCTTCTTTTTCCTGTTTTTTTGATAAACGTTTATTGGCATAGTGTGTTGCATCTTTTATTAGTGAGACAAGAAGCGCAGACCCAATCCTCTCGAGCCAATGGTTATCAATATCTCCATCCATACCAGAACGCCCTAAAGCATCCGTTGCCGGTGAAGCTAAGGATATAATGATACCATTAGGGGTTTTTGCTCTATTCCATAGTACAAAGAGACGTGTTTGGCCTTTTTTCAATCCGGCGCGATATTCACCAACAATTTGGGTGCCTTTATCAAGAAGCACAACACGACCATTGTCTGATAAGATATCTCTGGAGATGATACAACTGGCAAAACCTTGTTGATCACTGTTGATGGCTGTTTCTAAAATACAAGGAATAGAAGTTCCCATCGCGATGATGTAGTTTCGATTGCCAAGGGTTGAAGCACGAATACCTTCAAGCACTGTGGGTTTGAGAAGATGATTAAAACGTTGTGTCGTTTCATCAGGTTTACTTTCAAGTTGGTGAGGCAAAGCACCATTATTTGTTTGTGAATCTATTTTGCCTTGTTGTGTACTTGCATAAGCTAATACAGGAGCACGTTGTGCTGCCTCCAGCAGTGAGTCATCAGAATTTAATTGATTGATGTTTGGTGTTGGTAGCTCGACTTTTGGTAATAGAGCGTTATTTCGTTGAGGCTGTTCAAAGGGGGGAGGGGTAGGCTTTGCAGGATGAAAAAGCTCTGTTTGTTTTATAACTTTTCCTTCTTTTGAGGATTCAATTGGTTGCTTTTTGTCTGTAACAAGTGTTGAATAGGCTAAATAAAGACAGACACTGAAAAGAATAATAAGAGCAATAGCTTTCCCCACATTGTTCTGTTGACTTTTCCCTTGAGCATTTTTTATTGTATCGCGATCATTAATGCTTTTTTCATCCACGGTGTTATTCATGGCTGCTTCCTAGGTTCACTTTACGTTGTACAGATGGTGATGTCGTACCTGTTTCAGGATTAATTCCTTTTGGTACGAAACTTTTGTTAAAGATGCACAATACTTCATTCCCACGTCGTAGCGTGAATTGTGCAGCTGTTGCATGAACAATAACCTTGTTGCCTTTAATCGATTTGGGAATAAGCGCTTCTTGCCCATCAGGCGATACAATGTAAATGGCAGGGATTTCAATGTTGCCTAAAAAGGTAAAGGTTGTTGTTTTCCCATTATCATAGACAGAAGCAGGTTCAATAAGAGATGAGCCTTGAGCTTCATAAGCCCAATTGCGTGGTCCAAAATCTTCATGGATATTTAAAATATCATTGACAAAGTTTTCTTCACGTTGTTTTTCTTTTTCTGCTTCGGCTAATTTCTTACGTAAGGCTTCATCTTCTGGATAACGAAACTTTACCAAGAAATACGTCTCATTGCCGGCTGAAACATCGCCTTCACGGACTTGTAGCTCGAATTGATAAGAGCGTTGTGTTCCATCTTGGCGGCTTGTGACAATTTGTAAATTTGTCACAGGCTGAACTTCACGTGGTTTGAGAAAAACAAAGTGTCCAGCCGGTGCAACTTGCCAAGCAACCGAATTTCCAATTCCTACATAGGTTACTTCTTCATCAACGGCAAATTCTAGTTGAACCGAAGAGCGAATGGAGCCAATGATTTGTACGACGTTGTAGGGGTCATAATTGACAAATCTGATGCGGTTATCTTTACGTGCACTGACAGGCGCTGTTTCCGCAAGTGAGAGAGCTGTGTGAAAGCTGACAGTGATCGTAAAAATTAAAGAGATTGTTTGTAAAAGTCTGATCATTTTATCACCTCTGGATCAGATCTATATTCCGATACTTGAAAACCAAGAGGGTTGATAAGACGATCAGACGTTGAAATGTGTGCGTTCACGTAGGAAAAATTTAAGATTGAAATCCAATGGGAAATATTTTCTTTTTCATTCAAGTCTCTGATCGTTTTATAGTAACGAACTTGGATAAGATCTTTACTTATAAAAGAGATTGATTTGATTGTGATCGTAGCAATCATGTTATGATAAATATTTTGCGGACTTTCTGGATTATTGCCCGCGTACCATTTTGCAAAACGGTTTTGTTCTTTTGGAGAAGATAAAAGAGAGACTAAGCGAAAATTGTTTTCTGCTTCTGATGCTTGAAAACCTTCACGAGCGCGAACGTATTGGCTGGCAAAATAACGCGTTATCGCTTCATCATAGTCGTTAGGGGATTCTTTTAGGGCGCTTACAGTATCAATAATGCCTGTTGAGTTATCAACGCGGATAACAAAAGGCTCTACCGTTTTCAACGGCGTCAAAGCTGCGACAGCTAAAGCCAGCGCAATTGTCATCAATCCAAAAAGCACTGTTAAAGCCATGGAGATTTTCATCCGCACGCGCATGCTATGCATGCGATCAATGTCAAATGAGCGCGCTTCTTTTATATATTCTTCAAGGGCATCACTTTTCACGCATAACCTCCACAGTTTTATCAGATCGTGCTTCATGAATAACCGGCTTTAATAAAGCTGAATTGGCTGTTATTTTTTCACTTTCCAAAGTATTGAGAATGATGGGAGTGGTAACAGGCTTTACGCTCTTTTCTGGGTAGACAATGTTTTTATTGTCCCAATTCCACTTATCTTTATTTAAAGCACGTGTATGTTTGCCATTACAGCGTGGTGGTTTTTTAGGGACACTCAAAGAGGCACAACCAGTAAGAGCGATTGTTAGGACCATAACAAAAGTTATTTTTCGTTTCATTTTTTGAACTCACAAATATCTTGGAATACAATGCATGAGAGCCTTTGTTCTGAACATTTTTACAAGTTTATGTGATGCAAGATTTTGATTGGTTTTGTTGTTAGACCCAAGATGTTAGATCTTATTTGGAACAGGATCATGGCGTGTGCGCCAAAGGGCGCACACAAGGCAAAAACAAAAATGCTTATTCTTTTAAAGAGGTGATTTATCTTAAAATCGACCACGACCGCCTCCAGATTTACCTGCTTTTGCTGCTGCCCCTGCCGCACTTCTAACAGCGTTACCGGCAGCTCCTGAGATTTGTGAAGTGGCACTTTTTACTGCATTGCCACTCGCTCTTGCACCATTGGAAAGCATTGTAAAAATCTGTCCTCCTGAAGAGACACCAGCGTTAAAGTATGGTCCGCCAGAGGCCAGCGCTGTTGCAATACCAGGAAGCGCACGGAAGATAATAACTCCTATGATCGAAATGACGATGACAGGGGGAAAAAGAACGTAAATTGATTCATATGAAACTTTGAGAACCTGTAGGATAACTTGACATATAATGGTTCCAAGCATGATTACGAGAACTTGTAAAATGGTAAAATTGATCAAAGTTGTAATCCATGCATCGGAGTATTTTCGCGTTGCATTGAACAAATACAAACTAATAAATAGAGGACCAAGACCTATAATCATGACGAGTGCAACTTGTGCAAACATTTGCACAATAAAACCACCTATACAAAAAAGAATAACCGCGAGAAGCATGATAGAACCAAGAAGACCTACAATGATCTTTTCAAAAAACCAAGCATTGTATAAGACTTCTTGATAACGCGAACTTGCCTTTAACAAAATATAATCAAAAACATTGGAGCTTGCAGGATTACTGTTAAGCGCATTCCCAATAGCATTGGATAAATCATTGAAGAAAATATCCTTGACATAAGTATTAAATGTATCCGCATTCGTTGCCATTGTTGTAACAACAACGATTTTAACAACATTATTGAGAAGACTATGCATGGAAAGGGCAACGCGACCTGTCATAACATTATAGCCATAAAGAAAGATAAAAATGATTGCGGCGAGATTTAAGGGCGCTGAAATAGCAGAAGACAGCCCACTCACCGTTGTGTCCATCACATTATCGAGGGGTTTTAAAATATACCCAGAAACGCTTTCAAAGGGAGAAAAACTAAAGTCTGACATTTGTACTCGTACTTTCAAGTTTTTCTTTTAATTTCTTTTCTTTTTCTTTTAATTGTGCCTCAAGATATTTATGCTTTTGTTGTTCCTTTTCTTCACGTAGCTCATCTTTTGTTTTCGTATCTCTTGCTTGAATCATATCAAGAGACTGAAGTTTTAAAGAACTTACTTGAAGACCTGCTTGAAGAAGAGAAAGTTTTACTTGAATCTCTTGTCGAAGGGCTTGCAATTCTTCTGGTTTTGTTTCTGGTTTTGATTTAATATTTTCAAGTTCTTGACTTATGTCTTTAATTTTTTTTGCAGTATCAGTTGCACTTTTATAAATGCTTTCAGCTGTTTCAGATTTTGCAGTATTTAATTTTTGTGTGTTCTCGAGTGCTTGTTTATAATATTCATCTACATCGGGTGTTGTTTGCGCTATTGCATGAGAAATAAAAGAAAAAGATAACAGTGTAACTAAGCCATATTTTTTCATTGATTTTTTCTCCTTTGATAAAATATGGGCAGCCATTTGTCAGGGGCAGCTCCATATTCGTTGATAATTTCATTCATGAGTTCAATGTTTTTTGTTGTGCCGCTTAAAACGGCGATCTCATCATTCATTCCACGTAAGTTAAGTTCTGCAACGACGGAACTTTGTCCTTGTTTGATGAGAAAACGACGGGATTCTCTGCTTAACTCTGATTGGATCAGTTCAAATTCACGCTCAGTAAGTTTGAAAGCTTCGACATAATCATTGTAATTTGCTTTTTGATTTGGAAAAAATATTTGGGTGGGGCATTGCTCAATGATTGTGTGCGCGATTGTTGAGTTCAAAGCATCTTTAGGACTTTGTGTTGCAAAGAGCATCATGCCATTTTGTTTACGAATTGTTTTTAGCCGATCTTGCGCAAAAGCTTTAAATGAATCATCTTCTAAAGCTTTCCAGAATTCATCAACGACGATAATGATGCGCCGCCCATCAATCAAATCAAGAATGCGGTGAAAGAGATACATCATTAAGGGGCGTCGAATTTCTTCATTATCTAAGAAATCGGTCATGTCATAGCCAATGAACTGCGCATTTAAATTGAGATCATCTTGGTCATTATCAAAAACCCATCCTAAATCATTGCCTCTAATCCAGCGTTGCAGCCGTATGGCAATCCCTTCTTTGGATGTGTTGTCAAAAAACAGTTGAAGGGCACCAAGAGAGCGCTGGGTTGGGGGTAAGTTTTCTAAGGAATCGATGGCTTTGGCGATATCTTGTCGCTCTTCTTCCGTTACGATTTGCCCTTCAGCGGTTACCAGCTTTAAGATCCAATTACGAAGAAATATTTTATTTTTTTCGGTGTATTCCATGCCCTTTAAGGGAGCAATACCCGTGGGTTGCCCATTTTTTAAAGGTTTGTATTTCCCTCCTCCAGCCCGTACAAAAATCTCTGCTCCTTGATCTTTATCAAAAAAAACCATTGTTGGATTGTGTTTTTGTAATTGTGCAAGAAGAAAATTAACAATCACTGTTTTACCAGATCCTGATGGACCACAAACAAATGTGTTTCCAAGATCGCCATAATGAAAATTAAAATAGTAAGGTGAACCAGCCTGTGTTTTTAGCAATGCGACAGCAGCTCCCCAAACATTATCGTTCAGTTTGCCAACAGGGAAAGAATGGAAGGGCGATAAAGCGGCAAAATTTCTGCTGGTAATGGCGCCTGAACGCGCACGATAGCTAAAGTTTCCAGGAAGTTGTGCCCACCATGCTGCTTCCAATCCTAAATCTTCTCTGGCAATCACGGCTCCTCCATTGGTTAAATGGGAACGTGCTTTTGATAAGTTTTCAGACAATATTTTAGGATGATCAGCAAAAACAGCTAAAGAAATGTGGTGTTCTCCCAAAACAAAACGGTTTGATTCTAAATCATCTAGCGCTTCATCCAGTGCATCGATTTGTGAGCTAGCACGGTCAGCTGCATTGATCATTTGATTTTGTTTGCGGCTCATAATCGCACTGGCGGCTGCCTTACTTTTAAAAACAAAGGATTGTGTTAAGATGAATTCAAATGGCACCGTAAGCAGACCATCAGTCATACCTGGGCGTGTTTTAGAAGGATACTCTTTCCATCCAAACATGCCCACAAAGCGTTCATTGCTTTCATGGCGAATTTCGATAATTTCTTTCCCAAAAATAACACGATCCGAGTAAATTGTTGAAGCAATAGTTCCAAATGTGAGAGGAATACGCTCACGTCTTCCCCCCACTAGCTGGTGGAGAAATTCACTTTGTTCGGCAAATAAAAGTCCTTCATGTTCATAGATTGATAGTAGACGGACTTCATACTCTTCCAAACCTTGCATAAGATCTTGACTTAACTCTTCGAGTTTACGAATAGCTTCCTCATCGGGCTCAGATTGTGTTTTCTTGGCTTTGCTCAAGCGCTGAAAAAATGAAACCAGCTTTTCTGTTTTATCCGCGGCCGGATTCCAAAGCAGTGAAATAAATAGATCATTTCTATACAGTTCTTGCGAAACCATTTTCTTTTTATATTTTTCATCTAATGTTGTTGCAAAAGATGAAAGAAAATGACCTTCTGGGTATATCGTTTCACGGCGGCGGATGATGTGAGAATATAAAGCAAGCCGTTCGTCTGCGATATTTTTAAAAAGGGTGTTTAATTGGTTGTGTAAAGAATTTAATTGATCAATATCCGCAGTGTCAAAATTTATACCCTCAACAGCCATCACAACCATTAAACAGCGTGAATTTAAAGCAACGACATGTTGGTTGATGTAGCGTATATAGGGAATATATTCTTCAGGCAAAGTTTCCCGTTTCATTATTGACATCTGTTTCACCAGTTTCGTTCCTTCAGCTTAGTTCCTTATAAGTGCGGATAAGGCGTAAAGGGGAGGTTGAACCTCCTCCCCATCTGTTGAGGTTTTTTTGTTTTCCTCGGGTATTGAGCCATGCAAATAATACGCGAAATTGGTTGTGATCGTACTTTGTCACTTCTCGCAAAATAAAGTGCATCCCAATCCCAAGACCAAACATGGTAAAATCACTGGTTAAAATGAAAAGAATGGATGTTGCCATGACATTAAGCGCCATCGCTTCCATTGTAACACCAGCAAACATGGCCGGGCGCGTACAGGCAAGGAAAAGAGTATCTTCGTTCATTTATGTTGTGCCCGCTAATTTAGTGACGAGAGCAGGGGCACCAAAAACAATAGCAATCCCCAGAACACAGTAAGCTGCTTTGCGTAAATCAATAAAGCCGTACATCCAGCCAATCCCCACAGCAGCAACACATATAATTGCAATGAGCCTTGCCGTTGGACCCGTCATCATTGTGACAATGTTGCCTAAAACACCATCAAGATTTCCCAGACCACCTCCACCAGTAGTAGAAGCAGCATAAGAAAGATCAGATACAAAAACTGCCGTAAAAAGCAGCATGGTCACGATAAAAATGATGTTTTGGAATCTATTATCTGTCATTTTACCTCTCTTTAACAAATAATATTTGTTCATATGTCGACATTCCATTGCCTCTAACAAACTAAAGAGTGCTGTCATTTGATGACAGTTTAATTCTTCTCGTTTGTTTGCTTTAAAAGCCTTGATCGTGGATCTGTTCACTCTCAAGCTCTTCTTCGTAAAGAGACAGAAGTCTTTTCAAATTCAGATTGTGTTACATGAAAATGGCAATTTTAAGTTGTGTATATTGGTAAAAATAACAATATTAAAATAATGAAAGAAAGAATATCATTCTTTACAAAATGTAGTTAATCTGCAACACTTATATTTGGATTTTTTCTTTAAAAACAAGGGGATTGCTGATCAATAATCTGACATGATAGGAAAAAAACGAATTTTTTGAGCGAGCGTGTTAAGAGATGCTATTTAAATTGATTGTTATTATTTACATTATGGGGGCGACAGTGTGGGGATTAAGCCAATATAAAGATAAAATGGATTTCAGCATTCTTAAAACATTTGAGACGCAAGATATCCAAGATATTGTCGATCTCTATCGAGAAGAAAAAAAGTTGGGTAGATCTATCACCAAACAGCAATTAGAAAAAAATGAACCAGCTCTCGATTTGCAGAAGAGTGTTTCATTAAATGATGTTGCAAATAATGCTGTTGTTTTTCATGGTAAGGCTTCTGTTACAAGTGGGGTTACATTTAAATTACTGACGCCTGCTGCACAATCTTGGCGCTCACATATCTCCCGTGATATTCATCTTTATGGTGTGGACACATGTGCACCCCGTCAAAAAGCAAGATTAAATGATCAAGAATGGCCCTGTGGTGCGGTTACAACGGCTTGGCTTGTCACCAAAACACTTGGGCAGGATTTATCCTGTAAACAGGCTTTGATGCACAATGGTGTTTATTATGCGCAATGTTTTGTTCAAGGGGTTGATTTAGCTGAGGCAGGTCTTACAGAAGGTATGTTGGTACTCTCAAAAGAGGGGAAAAATCCTATTCCAGCCCAGTATCATCATGCGGAAGAAAAAGCACGTGGCAACAAGATTGGTCTTTGGTCGAGTGATTTCACTGAACCTTTAAAATGGCAGCGAGATAATGGATCCTATAATCCCTTTGCTAGTCCATGATTGGTTTTAATGAACATATTTACTTAAATTTTTATAGAGAAAACTTTATCAATAAAATTGTACCAAATCGTAGAGCAAATTTGAATAAACGGTGAGATTATTTTCGTTTATGAAGTAAATGGATGGTACTTCCCTTTTCAAGGGAGGGTTGCTTTCAAAATCGCTTCTCTATTTTTACTTATGTGTTTTATAAAAGCGGGAAAATGTCATTGTTGGTGGCAAAGCATTTTTGAGTATTTGTGTTTGAAGGAGAAAGTGAGGCGATAAAAAACGCTCAAGAAACGGATTTCTAGAGCGGTGTTGATAAAAGTAAAAAATGAACAGCCCCAAAAATGGTGTAACGTTTAATATAATGGATAGAATCTTTCACAATGCCTTAAAAGAATTCATAGCAAAAGTTTTTTCATCAGAATTTTGTCTTCAGGATTGGATCACGTTTTTTACTTCTTTAAAAGTGATCAATCTGTTGCCTTCCTTGAAAAGCTTTCATAATTATCTGCTTTTAAATTCAGACTTCCAAATGATGGATGGATTTCAAATAGACTCTACACGAAGAAATCTTCGTAAAAATGATTTGCATTGCTGATTGTTTTCTATATATCACAAAACGTTTCTATTTAGGCCTTCGATGGGGAACAATAATCAACATATAAATAGGTAAAAAGAGCTCATACTTTTTTGTTATGGCTTTGTGGTTTAATGATCGTGAGACTTAAGTCTTATAATGCTCATAGGCTTTCTATAGGGCTAGGGGCGATGCCTATTGCAATGTAACTATTTGAAATCAGTTGAACAAAAGCATTAATGCGCCTTCTGATTTCATCATTTGTATTCAGTTTGGGCTCTTTCCCTTCTTATTGTATTTTATGACAAACTCATACGATGGCTATTGTGAGCTCTTCTTGCGTTACTTTACTCAGAGTGTTCACTTTGAAAGCAAGCAAGTGGATAGTGAGGTTGTATTCTCATACAGTGTGAAAATTCAACCCTCATTTGGGGGATAATATTAACAGATAAGGTATTTAAAGAGGGATAAAATGAAAAAAAATTATTTTATTATGCATGGCTCTATTATTCGTCTTGGGGTGTGAAAAAAAACTATAGCGTAGAAGATTGAAAAAAAGATGCAAAATTAAGAGAAGAATGGGGAACGAAGTGTTTTCTTTCAGGACAATTTGTTAAGGAATCTAAAAATTGTCAAAATGTCTTACAAGCAGATACTGAAATGTTTTTCTCGCCAAAGCTTGATGCTCTAGACCGTGGTCATGTATTTTAATAAATATATATTACTCAACAGTAAAGTGTGATATAAAAATTCTAAAATAAAGAAGTTACGGCTCAACGAATGCTCGCTTCTTCAATTGTTATAGCGGAATTTTTTATCATTTTTCATCTTTTAGATGAGCTCCCCAAATCATATTCGCAATCCTATTGTTTGTTTCAACTTTATCAGATTGAGGATTATAATCATGAGAGAATTGGATAGCATTGTCTTATAGAAATATCTCTCAAGGTATCCAAGCCTATTTTGCGACGCTGTTCGTAAAGGGTATAAGGGTAAATCCATTGAGCCCCCCATCTTTACGCTTATGAAGAAGCAAGCCGGCGCCATCATTATATTTGCCAGCCCCCAATGTTGCGACAGATCTTGCATTAAGACGGTTCATAAGAGCCATTTTTTAATCCTTTCTTATACAAATTTGATCCACACATTCATCCCGCTTTTGACGTGCAAGGGAATGATTTTGATTGATTCAAGATAAGCAGGTTTGAAATGAGAGAATCTTACGTTATTCGAGCCTCTCAATCAACATACAAAACAGTGAATTATCATTATAAATCAATGTTTGCCTTATGATAGAGTTGGTGTAGCATTGAGATTTTAGAGGAAAAATATGCCTTTAAGACTTTATAACAGATACTAAGTCTTTAATAGCAGGTATATTAAATGTACATCATTTAAAATAAATAGAGCGTCCATAGAGAAAAGGGGGCCGCTCTTTAAATACGGATAAATACTTATTCTGTTGTGCTGTAAAACGCTATTGTTTGCGGGTGTGGTGATATAAGACATAAAACTTTATACATGGGGTGTTTTGATAAGAGAGTGTGATGAATATTCAAGGGAGGGCTTGTTTATATAATTTTGTGAAAGGAACCATATGAAATGGGAATCTGAGAAGGAGCTATTTTTGAGAAGGCGGATCGTTTATCAACCGGTTTGAGGAGGGGGGCATCCTTTTGGGGTGTGGGGAGAAAGACAAGAATAGGGTGTGTAGCACTTTATAGCTATGCTTTTAAAGCGTTTTAATTTTAATCACAAATTAAGTTTAAAATCGCTTTCTGCTTGACAGATGTGAGGACTCTAAAACTTTTTAAAAGCAAATATTCCTCTTTGCTCGAGGCGATTTCATCATAATGGTACGGGGTGTTGTCTTTTTTGATGATATCAGTGTAAAAAAAGGCAAGTGGAACATTCAAAATATCGGAAATTTCCTTTAAACGTCCTGCGCTCACGCGATTTAAGCCTTTTTCATATTTCTGGATTTGTTGGAAAGTGACACCTAAATGATGCCCTAATGTTTTTTGAGACATTTTTAGCACTTTTCGCCTAAAGCGAATTTTTTTGCCTACAAAAAGATCAATATTAAGATTTTGAGCTTGCATTTTCCCCCTCCAGGTGCGAGCGCCCTCGCATTGGTATTCCGGGAGCTTGAAAACACTGAACCCTAGTCAGCATTTTGCTTTTAGTGCTTGGAGCACCTGGACATAGCAAAATCTCCCGGAATTCCGGGATACCCACATAGTGGGTTTATTTTTACGCTAGGGTTTCGGGTTTTCAAGACCCCTTTTGATCGTTGCGTATGCGATCAAAACATTTTTCGATTCATAAAGTAATTTTAGGAGATTGGCAATAAAAATAGTTTTTCTTGAGACGGATAGATTTTTTTAAATAGGAGGTTGTTTGCCTTTCAAAGTTTTAAGGATTGCTTACTCAACTCATGACATCAGATATGCATTTTACGAAGGTAAAGCTTGGTTTTTAAGCTCAAGTCACCGCTTACGGTGCTGTCCTTAACCAATAATCAAAATGACTTGTTTTGATGCGTCTGAGATATCATGATGATAGGGGAAAGCTTTTATGAGTAAAGAGCCCTCATGCAAAATAAACTCAAAACATTATAGATCTTATTGTTGTATGTTCACATGTTTGTTTTAGAAGATATTTCTCAATGTTAGCGCCTATTTTACAATGGTGCTTCGTAAAGTATGTAGCGTAAAAGCCTCTATGAATGGGATAAAAGCTATATTGCTATCTTTACTGAAAAAAAGATGCTCGGACGGCACATACTCTCTGCCAGTTCAAAATATTACGACAGTTTTTGCCTTGAAAGGGAGCATAAGAGCTATTTTTTCTTTCTTCACGTGTTTTTATCTGTACGCTCTCTGCTTATAATGTGTAAGCGAAAAGGTTTTGATTGATTCAATATAAACAAATTTGAAATGAGAAAATATATTGGGCTTTCTCATGATGCATGTTTTTAAGAGGGGGATACGTTTATTTTCTCAGTGAAGAATTTGAGTATTTTAGATAAAAAACTCTATCAACGTCGTTGTTGTTAGAATTAAAATTTTTATGAGAAAAATGAGCATTGGGGAATGATAAGCTTTTGCTATCAAGCATTTTAGAATTTTGCACAACTTAATGATAACTTAGTTATTTTATCATTTCTTATGATCTCTATAGACGATAAAAAGTTGGGATATGGTTTGAGAAAGCAGATGACACAAGTATTATCTTTCGGTAAGTAGTTTTGAAGTAAAAGACAGCTTTAAATGACAAATAGAGATAGGTGCTCCATGAATGAACTTACCCATATTGAGACTATTATAGCGCATTATGATGCTGTTTTTTGTGATGTGTGGGGTGTTGTGCATAACGGTGTACATGCATTTGAACCAGCGTTGAAGGCGTTGTATAAAATCCGACAAATGGGAAAAACTGTCATTTTATTAACCAATTCTCCTCGGCTACGGGAAGATGTTGCTGCTCAATTACAAAGCATGAATGTTCATAGCGACTATTATGATGCCATTATCACTTCAGGGGATGTAACGCGCGATCTTATTCAGACTGCTCCACGTAAAGTTTTTTTCATTGGTTCACAACGTGATTTGGTGCTGTTTGAAGGGTTAGAGTGTGAATTTGTTGAAGAATGGGAGGCTTCTGTTGTCGTCTGTAGCGGTTTTCTTGAAGATTTTGACGAAGAACCCTCTGCTTATGAGGAGATGTTTCGTCGCATGCGGTCGCGGAATTTACCTTTTATTTGTGCGAACCCAGATGTGATTGTCCATTATGGAAATAAAGAATTTTGGTGCGCTGGTGCATTGGCTCGTCTTTATCAACAATTAGGGGGGGAAGTGCGCATTGCTGGAAAACCTCACGCGCCTATTTATGAATGTGCCTTTGAAAAACTTCAAAAAATACGGGGAACAGTAGAAAAAAGTAAAGTTTTAGCTATTGGTGATGGTCTTTTAACGGATATTAAGGGGGCGGCTCACTTTGGTCTTGATGCCCTTTATATTATGGGGGGGATTCATCATTATGATTATACGCAAAAGGGTGAGGTTGATAAGCAAGCTTTGCATTCTTTTCTTGAACATCATGGTTATAAACCACAAGCAATCATGTGGGCACTTCAGTAATGACTAATTTTTTGCGTCTTCAGGGAATTCATATGTTTCCCTCGGCTTGGCGGGAAGCAGTGTTGGCACTTGGAAATTTTGATGGTGTTCATTGTGGGCATCAGGTGGTGTTGCAAAAAGCACTTGATTTCGCGCGTATAAAAAAGAAACCATCTGTTGTTTTAACGTTTGAACCCCATCCAAGAAGTTTTTTTCAACATTCAGCTCCTGTCTATCGTTTGACAGAGGCAGCTGAAAAAGCTGAAATTTTTAAAACCCTTGGTTTTGACGGCGTGATTGAACAGCCCTTTGATGCACAGTTTGCCGCTCTTTCAGCGGACGAATTTATTAAGTCGTTTTTAAAGGAAGTTTTTGATGTTTCAGTTGTGGTGACAGGCGAAAATTTTCAATTTGGTCATCAGAAAAGTGGAAATGTACATCTTCTTTGCCAAAGGGGAGAGAAATATGGATTTGAGGTTGTGCAAGTTCCTTGCGTTGCTCGTCCTCAAGAGTCACAATCTTTGATCATTTCCTCGAGTTTTATTCGGCAACTTCTCTCACAAGGGGAAGTGGACAAAGCAGCCCATTTGTTAGGGTATCACTATCGGATACGCTCCAATATTATTCAAGGTGAAAAACTTGGACGTCTTTTGGGATTTCCTACCGCTAATCAAATGTTGCCTCCCCAAGTTCGTTTGGCTCATGGTGTTTATGCGGTACGTTTGCGTCGTGCGAACGGTGTTTTGTATGATGGTGTTGCAAGCTTTGGTTGTCGTCCAACGGTTGTTAAGGATGGGGCGCCCCTTTTGGAAACCTATTTGTTTGACTTTAACGACGACCTTTATGGGGAAAGCTGTATCGTTTCTTTTTTCCAGTTTTTGCGAGGACAAGAAAAATTTGATGGGCTTGAACCTTTGATTGCGCAAATGCATCGTGATGAAAAAAAAGCAAAAGAAGTTTTAAAGACAGTACAACCATTATCAACGTTGGATAGGCTGCTTACTTTTAAAAATATGTCCTAAACTGATCTGAAAAAGAGAGAAGAGCTGTAAAAATAGCACTTAAAGTGATTATAATCACAAAGATATATTCCAAAACATCGTGGAATATATGTTTTTTCCGTTGTTGAGAGGGAGAATCGAATATCTGAAGATCTGATTTTGGCATCATTTTTTTCAAAGTTAACTTTATGGTTTTTGTTGTCATTCAAAACTTTACTGCTTGTTTCTTTCTGATCCGTTAAAACTCGTCATAAAAGATGCAGTAAAGAATAAGCAACCAGCCTATTTAGCAATAATAGACGTGAAGAAGGAGAAAGGCTGTTTTTAAAATTTCTTGCGATTTTAAGCTTATAGTTTGATAAAATTTAATTGATGACTTTTTTTATTTTAAAAGGTTATTGTTTCTTTTTTCTAATTTGGCTTATTATGTCATTTATGCCGTATCATCGTTTATGATGAGAGTTGGTTCGTGTAACCTTACGCATGTGATATTTTGTATTATGTAATGAATATTTTTAAAAAAGTTTTGTTTGTCGAGTCTTGTGAAGAAGATCAGTGGTTAGCAGCAGTTTTCGTGCTAACCAATCACGTAAACGAGAATGAAGCTGCTGGAAAATGCTTTAAGTTTCGTTTCTCTTGTATATTGTGATGGGGAATGCATATTAAGGAGACTGCGATTGATTGTAGATAAAAGAAATCATTGCGAGAAAGCAGGTGTATTGTTTCAAAATTTCTAATGCTTTTGATGGATAAAGGCACAATTTTGTTGTCGTAACACGTCAATCTTTCAGATTTTCAAGTTAAAAACTATCCATATATTTCCTTTGTCTTTCACAAATGTAACGCCCATAATGAAAAGGAAAGACAGTCTTGTAAGGATATGAAAACACAAAGCCAATAATGTTTTGTTGTTTTTTGATAGAAATATTGGATAAAAGTTAGAACATCTTTCCAATCTATGTTCGGTCTATTCATGACTTTATGGTGTTGTTTTTCTCATAAAACTTTTTGTTTAGCGATTCTCAATGCGAGCAGTATGTTTGAGATAAGGATTAAGGCGCTTTAGTCCTCTCTCTACTGTTACAGCTTTTGTATACCAGATGGGGAGAGTCTATTGCTATATTCATTTGGATAATCTCTGAAACCGGTTTACAGCCTTATTGGGGAAAAATATGAAGTTATAAAGGGGAAAATCAGTCCAGATGACAGTCTTTTTTACATTCGGGTTTGCCACTTTCAAAAGGGTCCAGAGCAATATCTCTTAAATCATGAAAATAACAGCTTCAGGCTTTTGTTGTTCTTTGCATAGGATATCAGGTCCCACAGGTAAAATAAAATGCTGGAATATCCTTGTTTTGCTAATTTATGCACTTCTTTTAAAGAAATATCTCTCAACGCTTCTCATATTCATTTTCATGATGGCTCTCATGAATGGTATCTTGAAAGCTCCGTTGAGCGCTATCATCTTTATGCCTAATAAAAGAGCAATCCGACACCATCCGTTATATTGACAAGCCTTTAGTGTTGTACAGTCTAGGCTATTTGAGAGCGCTTATGAGAGTTTGCTCTTAACTCGTTTTATTTCACACGAATATTTCTTGCTTGTGACATGCAAGAAACACGCTTTTGATTGATTCACTATAAATAGGCTTGAGAGAATCTTACGGTATTAGGATTTATCACTCAACGTGCAAAATAATTAATTGTTATAAATCAATATGTCGCAGTTAATCATAGATTATGGCTTACTGCTTTTTTATAAAATACTCTGCATGCCTTTTATTCGGAATATGGGTTTTCTTAGTGGTTTTACTGTCGTTTTAGGTGTCTGTGGCGTATGAATGAGCTCGTATTGGTAAAGGAAGAGAAAAAGAAGGTGGAGCAGTGATAAAAAGTGAGGTGAAAATAATTTTCTTTGATCATCATATGAATTTTCATGCATTTTTATGGCTTCGGGTGTGCATGCTTGTTGTATATTGAGGAGCAAAGCTTGCTTGTAGAGTTTTATGAAGTGGCAAGCCAAAGGAAAGGCGCAAAACAAAGATTATTGACAGATTGTTTTTTACAAATCGATGCGTATTTAAGAATTTTCGTCTTTTAAGGTGCGTAGGAAATGTGCGAACCCTCTGTTTAAAGACGCGCTAAACGATAAAGATGCAGCGAGCGTGATCCGTGATGACAATAGGCAAGAAGAGGCAGAGAGGCTGTTTTTAAAATTGTTTGCATGGCTTCAACAGCTGACTTTTCTATAGTTGGAGGAGAAATGGGAATGTGATAGGCTTTTATGCCATATTCATTTGCGACCGTTTTAATGCTAGAAAAGTCAGGTTGATGGAGCTCTTCGTGATCGGGGCGGTTACAGATAATTGTTTTAAAACTAGCTTGTGCCAATGTTTTGATATTTTCTATGCTAAGTTGGGTGCTGATAAAAATATCAGGTTCAATTTGTTGTAAATTCATTTTTGTTTATTCCCAATTGCACGATCTTCACGATACCCTCTGGTCTGGTATATAGAAAGAACATAATGAAGGTAAGTTTTTCACTGGCATCTTAACAAAAATATTCTTTTTGTCGAGAAAATCTATTTGAGAAAAATGAGCTGTAAGATGCAAAATATCTCATTCCGCAACATGTTCGTTATGCGATCTTATAAAAGACGGATGTTTGGTCTTTATGGATAATCTATAGTGTTTACTAAACATAGACATTTCATTGTGTTGTTTGTTTACGCGCTTGCTAGAGGTACCCTTATTTCTCTTAAGCCCATTTTACTCTGTCGAGCGTCAAAGAGTATAAAATTCATGGATCACCACCCTTTTTACGCTTATGAAGAAGGAAGTCGGTACCATTGTTATATTTGCCAACCTCCAATATTGTAATAGTTCTTGGTACTTGAGATTCTGCATAAGAAGCATTTTAAATCCTTTCTTGTACAGTTTTTACCCACACGCCAGCCCTGCTTGTACGTACAAGAGATATGATTTTGATTAATTTAATATAAGAGGCATGAAATGAGAGAATCTTCCTGATTTCGGCTCTCTCATTCAACGTGCAAAACAATGAATTCTCCTTATAGTTTGTTGTATATTCAGAGTGGAGCTTGTTTGTAGAGTTGCATTAAGTGGATTGCATGAAGGGAGAATCCCAAAAGGCCGGTGCAAAATAAGAAGCTGGATCATTTACAGCGCATTGTTTACAGATCGACATGGATTTAAGAATCTTCGTTTTAGGGTGGGGGGGAAGAAGAGCATGCCTCTTTTAAATTTATTTTGTTATTTTCAAGAATATCATCTTCATAATGTTTTGCTCATGTTAAAGAATATTATAAAAAATTGCGGGCTATTGTTATTTATCCTGAAAATGGGAGAAATGGTTATTTTGCACGTATTGGATGCTTGTTTCTTTTATTACTTTCAGTATAATCGTAAAAACGATAATACTGAAAGGCGTAATGGATGATCATTGGACTTTTGAATCAAAAGGGAGGTGTCGGAAAAACGACGTTGAGTGTTAATCTTGCTGCCAGTTTTGCACGTACTGGTACACGGGTATTGCTTATTGATGTTGACCCACAGGGAAGCGCATTGGATTGGGCTGCTGTACGTGAAGATGCTCCTTTGTTTTCAGTTATTGGTTTACCGCGTGCAACGGTTCACAAAGAGATTACACAGATTGGTCATGGTTATGATCATATTATTATCGATGGTCCTCCGCGTGTGACGGATCTTGCTCGTAGTGCTCTTATGGCTTCGGATTTGGTGCTTATCCCTGTTTTGCCTAGTCCCTATGATATTTGGGCAGCGGATGGAATTGTAAAGCTGATTGATGAAGCACGCGTTTATAAAGAGAATCTCAAATCTGCTTTTGTTATTAATCGTAAAATCGTCAATACAGCGATAGGGCGCGATGTGAACGAAGCTCTTGGCATATACCCTGTGCATGTTCTTTCTTCTAGTGTTGCGCAGCGCGTGATTTTTGCAGAAGCAGCAGCACAGGGGAAGGCCGTTTATGAAGTTGATAAGCAAGGACCCGCAGCGGCAGAGATTGAAGCGGTTGCAGCGGAAATCAAGGAGTTAGCACGATGAGTAAAAAAATTAAAATTGGCACAAAACCAACCAATAAATCAATTCCTTTAACAGCGGATGCATGGATAGGAAGCCACAAAGGGAGCATGAGTGGAGGTATGAAGCGCCTCACGATTGATATACCAGAAAGTTTGCATCGGTTGATTAAGGTCAGTTGTGCAAGTCGTGGAACTAAAATAGCTGATGAGGTCCGCGAATTGCTTTCACAAAAATACGGAAAAGTGTAAAAAATGATACGATAATTTCATTGGTTTGAGTGCTTTTTCTAGAGATGATATCGATTGTTTTTATACGAAGTTAATAATAAAAGTGCTCTTCTTTTTTCACGATGGTTGCTTCATTCAAGTTGTTTTTCATAAGGTTCTGTATCATCGCATGAAAGAGCTATGAGTTTGCGAAAAATTCTCCGTTTCAAACTTTTCCCTATAAATGTGATAATCATCATACTACTTGTGATCTTATCCGCTAGATGAGTAGATAAGTTTATTCTTCCATAAAAATTATCTTGATAATGATTTTAAACATCAGGTTATTTTTTTGTTTATTGTACTTAATACATGCGTAAATAATGTAATTAAGAGTAGCCTTGATTATTTTTTTCTGTTATGCAGCAATCCGTTTTATTAAATTATATTCATTGTTTATAAAGGGGGGGATAAAAATAAGTAAAATTTACTGATATTGACGCGCTATAATTTTTCCTAATAAACAAAAGAAGTCATTGAGTATATTATAGAAAATATTTCTTACATTTATATGATTTTATAGTCTTAAATATTTAATGCCAGTTGTAATGGTACGCAAGGCAATAGGCTTTTTTCTTCAATTGGAATGTATAAGATCGCTTTTTTAGCATTTCTATTGGCTTTTAAAAAGTACAGGGGGACTTAAAGCTTTCTTTCTTTTCCGGTGGTTTAGAAATGATAAGAGCGCAATTAGTTGATTAAAAGCTGTATTCTTTCGTTTGCAGAGAATTTGCAATGGATATAGGCATGACGAATTTTGGGTAAGATATCGTGCTGCTTCTCGTTACCAAAAGGTTCTTGAAGGAAAAGAAATGATTAAAAAGCTTTTTGAGAATGTCAAGATATCAGAATTTTTACTGAAGTTTTAACACTTCAAATACAAAGAGCTGCCGTGCAGATAATGTTACAAATGCAAGTCTGATAAATGAAAGAGGCTCTTATGATTTAACATGTTTGCGTTGGAAGTGTACGTATTTGCAAAGGAAAATTAGACGCAAGGTCACAATATAGGAGGGGATGTGAATCCAAAGATATTGTTAATAAAATATAAAACAAAGAGAGGGGTTAAATCATGAACAAGATCATTATAACAGCGCTACTGCTTTGCGTGGGACTTGCTGTTACTGGTTGTGAAAAAACTTATAGTGTAAAAGAATTTAAAACAAATGAAAAATTATACGAGGAATGAGCAAAGAAATGTGAGAAGGATGATTCACCGCTCAAATCCTCTCAAAATTGTAAAAACCTTCGACAAGCATATGTAGAACTTTTTTTAAGGCCCTAAATTGTGTCCTAAACTTTGTAAATTTGAAAAAAGGGGAATTTTATTGATGAATAAAGCCATTATTACAGCATTGCTGGTTTGTACTGGACTTGTCGTTGCTGGTTGTGAAAAAACTTATAGCGTATCGGAATTTAAGAAGGATCCCAAATTACTCGAGCAATGGGCAATGAAATGCATGATATCAGAGGATTTAGATTCTCAAAATTGTAAAAACGCAGATAAAGCGTATCGTGAAGTTCATGCCCGAGATTGGCCTGGTTCAAGCTTTGTACATGATGACGAGAAAAAAACTGAAGAGAAAAAGGAAGGGAATTAAATCATGAATAAAGTCATTATTACAGCATTACTGGTTTGTACTGGACTTGTTGTTGCTGGTTGCGAAAAAAACTAAATTTAAGAAAGATAAAACATTACTCGAAGAGTGGGCAAAAAAATGTGAAAAGCTGGATCAATCTTCTATGGAGAAATCTAAAAATTGCCAACATGCCAGACAAGCATATATGGAACTGATGTTTGGCATTAATTAAAAACATACAATTCAATAAATAAGGAATTGTTTAGTTCTTGATTCTATTACGTTTTTAGGCTCTCTCTAACTTTTAGAGAATCTTTTTATGGCTTCAAGAATTAGTCGTTTACGATCAGTACTCTTTGTGTAAACGGATGCTATACTGTCATTGTTAAGCCCAAAAGTGCTTTCAATTGTAGATAGTATTGCCTCCCAATGAGTTGTTATGTGTTACTGCTAATTTTTTAATGTTTTGGTTACATGTATTTAAAATATTGAGATTAAATCTATCTTTGGGGTGTTTTTTTTGCGTTTATCACAAATAAATGTTTCATCACACTAAGATCGTCTTTAAGTGTTGCGGCTAATTTCGGAAAAATTAGGAGGAAACATTTGTTTGGAAATTACTTTCTCTGTTTTAATAAAGAGAAAAACATTCTGAATAGAATTATTATCGTTTCATACTCAAATGTTTTTCTCAAACTATTTTTAAAAAATTTCTTTTGATTTGAGAATATTATAACATTAGTTAAGTTGTGAGACAGTTTTGCTAGGACGGTTTTGCCGGATGTGTGAGGAATTGAGCGCTCTCCACATCTTTTCATTTTTCTCCTCTCTCTTTTCTGAGTTTACAAGGGTTTTCCTTGTTATTTTTTTATCTTGATTGTGTCGTGATATTATCATGTTGAGCGGTGGAGCTCATATAAAACTTTACGTATGAGGTGTTTTTTGTTCTCGAGCGTGTGATGAATATTTTTCTAAATAACACTTTGATTTATAAAAATGATTTAATTATTTTATGCTGAATAAGGATCTCGAATATAGTAAGCTTCTCTTATTCCAAATCTGTTTTCGGTTGAATTAATTAAAACCATCTTCTTGCATGGTACAAGCGGGGAGAGCCGTGTAGATAAAAACTGTTGGAGAAAGAAGTAAAAATGCCTCTTATAAACGATCTCAAGTGCTAAAGGTTATTGCAACATTTGGGGCTGGAAAAGTGTGTGCTGCTGCTGGTTTATTCTCTCATAAGGGTAAAGATGGTGTTCAATGGATTTATCATAAGCTTCATGAAATATTATCCTTTAGGATTGTGAGATGCCCTGAAGGGGGAAGCAAAAGGAACTTACTCAATAAGGAGACAAATTATTTACAGATCGGATCTGGTAGAAAATTTCGTTTTTTAAGCTGGGGATGAAGTTGAGATTCAAGATAGCGTGAAAAGATGGACAATGATGGTTAAAAATGCATACAAAAAGCAGAGTTTACACCTCAAATAGTTGCAAGCGATGTTTGAAATTGGGTGTGTGGTTTATCTGTAGAATTAAAATTTTTCTTTGATCTTATGTGAAATTAAGATGCTTATTTGCACAGATTACAATAAGCCAAGAGAGTATGCTTAGTATATTTCTATTACGAGAACTAAAATAACAACAAAAGCATTGATGGTGATAATCAAGGTTGAATAAAGCATAGCGGCTTTTACGAGATCAGCCATAAAAACCTCTTTCTGTTCTTTTTGAGGTGATTTTATGAATAACAATATGTTACAATCTGTAATATATTGCTGATACAACATATTCGGCAAGCTTAAAATTGTTTCTTTTTTTATAAAAGCTTAAGGAGTTGGAGTATTGTGAATCCTAAAAAAAGAAAGCTTTAAAAGGACTATTGATTGATTTTGTAAGTTTTGTGTTGCTGGAAACTTTTTTATCCTGTTATGCTATAAAGCACTGTCATTTATAACGGTAATATAAGACATATACGTTTTCTTGGAACGTTTAAGTATTTTTTAGTGTACGATGAATATTCGTAGGTTTATTTGTTGAGCCTTTCGTTTAAGTGAATCAGATGAGGGGAAAGTCAAGAGAAGAGCGTTTGACAAAGATTCGGACTGCGTACAGAGCCGATTGAGTTAAGATCTTAGTTCTTTAAGGTGAGCGGCGGAAGACAAAAATGTTTTCTGATCGTTTATCTCATAGCAAGATTGGTTAATGCTGCTCTAATGGGGCATGTTTTGCACAAAAGTAAAGAACGCTCCAAAAGAAATATACTTATGTTGTATATTAGTATATTTGTATTGCATATTTATGTACTTGTTTTAAAGAAATATCTCTTAACGCACACGAAAGACATTTTACGATGACATTCGTAAATGGTATAACGGTAAATGTGAATAGTATAACAGTAAAGCTCTCGTGAAATAATATAAACTTTGAATAATATAAAAATCTATAAAATGCTATCATCTTTATACTTATGAAAGAGCAAGTCACGATCATCGTACACTTGCTTCCAATGTTTATTATAGTTCTTGGCATTTGCTAAGGTTCATAAGAGGACTTTTTCTTTCAGCGTATTTTATCAACACATCAGGGCGTTGTTTGTGATGTGCAAGCAAGTGATTTTAATTTATTCAACATGGAATAGATTTGAAATGTGATGATTATGAAAGAGAAGAGCCGCATTTAAAAGGTTGAAAACGAGAGAAAGATCGTAAACAAAAATTGTACCTTGATTATAAAATGATTGTTTCTCTGTTTTTATACTAGTAGCGCATGTAAAGTCGCGATATTAAGAGCAAACTGTGTTATGGAATGAAATAATCTGTAAGAAGATGCCGTGAAAATTCTGAAAATATCAATGGGGGAGCGTTAAGCATTATGCATTGGATAATATTTTGATTTATAATGATAATCTATCGTTATTCAACTTGAATTAGAGCCCTGAATACTGGAATTTTTTTCATTCCAAATCTGTTTCGTGGTGAATTAACTAAAACAATGTCTTTTGCAGTTACAAGCAGGGAGCTCCTATGCGCAGAGAAATTGTACAAGAAAGTCCACGCTTTATGAACTGTCTTAAGTGTCAAGGGTATCAGAACATAAGGGGTTAGCAAAATATATGATGGTGCTGCTTGCTTCTTTTATTAAGCGTAAAGATGGAAAATGCTCAATGGATTTTATACATGTCATAGGAGATTTATCATTATACCATTCATGCATTCATGGGCCGCGGCGCGAAATAGGCTTGGGTGCACTTAAGAGATGTTTCTTTAAAACAAGCGCGTGAATATGCGATTGAAGACGTATCGAACTGATTGGCTAAGAAACTCTTGAAAAGGTTCAAAAAATCTTATATAGTTGTTCATTGCAAAGAAAAGCGAATGATAATTTAAAAAAGGAAGATTGATGGCTGTTTAGCTATTTTAAGATGTCTTTTTTTATATTGCTGTGTGGCTGATCTGTTCAAAAGAGCATTCTTTTTGTGTTTTATGCGAAATACTGCATGTGTGCAGAAAGAGCATGGGAGAGGGGGGCCTTTTGAATGGGTGCAAACTGATCTTGTCTGGTGCCATCTTATGGGGCGCTAGAAGATGTGCAAGTTTAAGTGCAGAGAGAGCCATAAGGTTATGGAGGGTAAAATGCTGCTATCGGTAAAATGCTGAAATTTTTCATGGGCTTACATCTTTATATGCTGCAAGATAGGCTGCGGTTCTTTGTCGGCAGGCAGTTTTTGTGGCTGAAGTTTTCGTGAAAGCATTGTTATTTTCTGTTGAAGATGAGCTCGTGATAAAATCGGCAAAGATAAAATCGGCAAGGCGAAATAGACAGAGCAAATATGGAAGTTTCGATATTGCTGTAAGGTTTAAGTTTATAGCGTTTTTATGGATTAGTATAGCCGCAATGATGGTTTTGGAGCAAAGCAAGAAAAATATTCGAGAGAACGCGTTGAAAGTTGAAGTGGTATACGCTTTGAAGGATTGTCGTGCTGTTGTTTGAGCAATGTTTGCACCACGAGCTTGGTTGAGTGTATCAGCATTGAAGAGAGCCTGTTTAATCTCCCTCATTTGAAAGTAAGATTGAACAATAGTGTTGAAGGGGAAGTAAAAATGTCTGTAGTGCAATATGGTGATGATAGTTTTGCGGCAAAAGCAAAAGTTCTTGATAACAACCTTATTGATCGTGATTGGGCGATGACAAAATTTGTTGCTGCTGTTAAAGGATTAGCACAAGTTGTTGATTATGAAAGCAATATGCTAGAGAGTAGTGGTGTTCCAGATTACGAAGAAATAAATTTGCGTAAAATACGTGGTTTGCGTGATCTTAATAAATCCATGAGTGATGTGAAGCGCTATATGAATCAAGATATTGAGCATGAGGTTGAAAGTTTGTTGTCTGATTTACAAGAAAAATTACAGCGTAATAGTGAATTACTTCAAACACATTTAAATGCAGTTAATGATCTTTCTAGAGCTATACAACTATCTGGACGCGCAAAAGAAATAGAGGAATAAATTCAAATCTGATTAATACGGGTTGTTCTAAGTAATGACAATGATTAGGTAGGGCAGTTGATTTGGATAAATAGTGCGTTTAGTGAGTAGACTTGTTTTAAGCGCATTTTGGTATTTAAATTATTATCCTGATGTACTGTAAAACGCTGTTCTTAAGACAATGTCTTTTAAGGTGTCGTGATGTGAACCGCATGCGGTGAGAAGCTGGCTGGAAGAGAACTCAGAGAAGGCGGATTATTTACAGAGCATTGTTTGCAGACTGAGTTAATCGGGAGCTTCATTTTTTAGTTTAGGGGGAGGAGAGAATATTTAGACCAGCCTGTGATGCCTTAAAAACAGCTTCCTTGGGGGTGTGGTAATGTAAGGTTTATACATTGAGTCTTTTGAGAGTATGTGATGAATATTGCCTATAAGCCTCATGGAATACTGTCCTTTGAAGTGTGGTGATATGACGCGGTTAGTTGTTTAAATCTATATGCTTGAGACAAAAATTAAAGCGGTTATTATTTCATTCTGTTGTTTTAGTTTTTGTATGCCAGATTGAGAGAGCATCCAGATTTGAGCGAGTATATTGCGTATACCTTTGTTGGCGTAATATTTGAAATGGGGAGGCAATCTCATTGGGAAAGAATAAAGGGGTAGAAATCAGCGTCCCTCTGTACCGCCGTCCTTTAATTTAGCTTTATGTCTTTCAAAAGCATCTAAAGCACTATCTGTTAAATAATGAAGATTACGCATTGTTTTACGCTTTTTTTATTGTGTGTTTTACTGGGTGCACGTCCTTCATGCACGACAAAATACTCAAAATAGAATGGATTTGTTATTCCTAATTCACGCCCTTGTTTTAAAGAGATATCTAAGCTCTCAAGTCTATTTCGTGATGGTATTTGTGGGGTGGCGCAACGACATCTTTGATGCAACGGCGCTTGTGAATGGTATAATAAGAAAGTTCTCATGGAAATAATATAAAATCTATAGGGTACGACCATCTTTATACTTAATAAAAGAGCAAGTTTATATTGTTATATTTTTCAACATTGTCATATTCTTTGTTTGCCCCCAATGTTGCTCCAGCCCTTGGCACTTAAGATAGTTCATTAGAGGTATTTTCAATCCTTTCTTAATAGTTTTTTATCCCTATGGCTCTTCCCCCTTGTCACTTGTAAGAGATATGGTTTTTGTTGATTCAACATGGAACAGGTCTGAAATGAAAGAATCTGACGGTATTCTGGATTCTCATTTAACATGGAAAACAATAAATTATCTTTACAAATCAACGTGTTGCCTTATGATAGAGTTGGTGTAGCATTGAGATTTTAGAGGAAAAACATGCCTTTAAGAATTTATACCAGATACTAGTCTTTATAGCAGGTATATTAAATGTACATCATCTAAAATAAATGGAGCGTCCACAGCGAAGAAGGGGCTGACTTTTTTAAATCCGCATGAATGCTTATTCTGTTGTGCTGTAAAAACATCATCGCTTGAGGTGTGGTGATAATATAAGACATCAAATTTTATGCATGGGGTATTTTGATGAGAGAATGTTATGGTATTCAGTTTTTTATTCAATATGCAAAAGAAATATTATAAGTCAAAATCTTCTTTGATGTGATAATGATTTTTGAGAATTTAAAAAAATATATAAATTTAAATAAAAAAGCAGCACTTTGTGCTGCCTTTTTTATTTAAGTTAAAATTAACTTCTGCTTTAGAAACGATAACGTATTCCACCAGACAAATTGGTGCCAGATACACCGGCTTTTTGCAGTTTTTGCCGATAGCTGATATCGGCGTTTAGTACGATATTTTGAGAAAGATATGCATTCACCCCCATGCCTCCCTCAACTGAAGAGCCGGTAGGATCAACATGAAAGGTATCAGCAATTTTTATTGTTTTACCATCGCCAAAAGTTTTGATAATATTCATTTTACCATAGAAGGAAACAGCTTTGTTTTCTTCAACAGCCATTATCGTTTTTGTTAAACGTCCACCAAAACGGATCAACCATTGATGTGGATTGCCCATGTCTACTTTTAAGCCATTGGTATCTGAGAAAATATCAAACATGAGATTTTGATAAATGAATTGAGCTTGTGGTTCAAAGACCAGCCCTTTTGTATCGGTTGCTAATTTCTGACCAATGGTTGCAGATATATTAAGCATCTCGGTACCATCCAATTTTGCGGCATTCCCAACAAGAGCTGTGGTAATATTTCCTTTTAAGGTTCCGTAAGAAAGAAGAGCGTTGACATATATACCATTGCTATGCTGGATGCCGCTATAAGCGGTAAGTGACCATTTATCAAGCGTTGTCTTTTCAGAATCTTGCATCTCTTTTGGCGTAAAGGCAAGCTTTCCGTACGTTCCTAAAAGACCAAAATGTGTGCTTATGTCTTTGCTTTCTAAGGCGGCTAATATGCCCCCTAATTGTAAAGCAGTATAGTTTACATCAGCACCATAACCATAGTGCAGTGGATCGCGGTTGGAAGATAGGGTGACCTTCTCGCCGTAGGAAGAGAAAAAGATACCATTCTTTTTATTGTCTTTTGCCCCAAATACTGTTGTTCGCATATTGTCTAACAACGTGTTTTGATTGTTTACATCAGTAAATCCAGCAGAAAATAAAGTATTAGATATGGTTAAATAGTTTGCTACCTGTGGTAAAAGGGCTCGAACTTTTTTATCCTTATCAATGTAGGCATTTTGTAAGCGGAAATCCCAGAAATCACTATTCTTCTTGCCAAAAAGATTTTGGCTCTCATGAGATGTTCCAGGCTTATAGCCTGTGAGTACATATTTATAAGGTTGTTTCCCTATTGTCATATAGTTTCCTGCTAACGTGAAGGAATTTTCGTTTGCTTGTCCGGAAACTTGAATGATTGAAATCCCATGTGTCCCTAAAGGAAGTGAAGCCATCTTCTCTTCCCAAACAGCAGAGCTATCGGTTTGGAGATTGATGTGAACAACAGTACTTCCTGAGACATCACCATTAATCACAATGCGATCAGTTTGTTGTTCCGTGATAGGAGAATATTTATCCCATTGAGTGTTTACATAAATCTCTGCAAGACCCGCTGTACTATAAACCGCTGCTGTGTGAGTTGTCTCGTCTTCTTGCGAAAGATTAGGTCCTATAAACAGAGTTTGATAATGTCCCTCCACTGGCTTGTCAAACATAATGGCACTGTTTGTAAGCTGCAATTCAGAAAGATTAGAGTATGATTTTTCATCAACACCAAACTGTCTATAGTCATTTAAAATATTATCATTATTTGTGGCATTTTTATTCGCCTTTAAAAGCCATTTCGTCCTCTCTTTTAGATCAAAAACTGTTCTATTATCTTTAGAAGTTCTTACCCGACCTTCTAAAGAAGAGTGGTCTGCAACTAATGTAATGGTGTTTGTGGAGGCACTTTCGTTCTTGATATTTTTTAATAAAATATCGGCATGAACTTCTGAATTTTTAAGGTTGACTTCCCCGTTTACGCCTGTTCCATAAAGGTTGATACCGCTACCATGTTCAACGAAAAGCTTTGTATTCTCTAGGGTTACTTTATCAGCAATATTGGCTACATCTTGTTCTTGAACGGCATTGGTGTTCCTTTCAGCATTGCGTGTATATCGTTTTCTAGGGGCATTATACGGATTGTTGCGGAAAATAATACCGTCTGCTTCATAATTTCCCGTGACATGTACGCTTGAATCCTTAAGTTTGATTGTGCCCTCCATGTTTACCAAACCAGCTGTTTCTGCTGTTACACTAATGCCTGTAGCATCAATTTCTCCACCATCTGATACGCTTAGTGCAACAAAACGCGCATCAACCTTTCCCCCTATCATGTTGACTTTTGAATTATTTCCCTCTGCATGTACAGCAAAACTATTGTCTTGAATTTTTTTGTTATGTAGCGTTATGATCTCACCGTTTTTAGCTTCAACTCCAGCGCTTATATCCTCAATTTGTGTAGACTTTTCAGGTTGTTTTATTGGTGATATTGTTTTTTCAATCTCTGATTTTTCAGATATTTTTTGTGCATATGAAGATTGCACTGGCGCTGGTTTTGCAGATTTTGGTGGTACCAGTAATGCTGGTTTTTCAGTTTCTACTCTTAAAGATATTGGTTGTGCGAGTTCTGGTTCATTAGATGTTGGTATTTGCTCTGTTGTTGGTTTTGTAGGTTCCGTGCTTGTAGGTTCAGACTTTGTAAGTGTTGGTTGTAAATTCGGTGAAGGTTGTGTAGGTTCTGGCTGTGAAGACACAGCAGAATTCGATAGTGTTTTTTCGCTGGAAGAGTCTGCAGAAGAGGAGGGCGCCCCTGAACGTCTTCTAGATTTTGCTTTCATTCCTGTTGTTGAAGCTATTTCTGTCGTTAGAGATTGTGTAAGAGTGTTTTGTGTTGTAGGGTTAGATTGTACACCTTCTGTAACTTTAGTCTTTGGTGTTTGTGTACTTCCTTGACCAAGATCAGAGTTTTGTTTTGAAGAAGAAATTATATTTCCAGCTGAATTTCCTTCAAGTTGTGTTTTGGGAGGTAGAGTGCTTGTAGAAGTAGGCGTTGTAGTTTTATTCCCTGTAGGAGGAAGGGTTATGATTGTTCTTGTAGAGCTAGATGTTGAAGGTGGATATGAATATGATGGCATAATTTGCCCGATTCCATCATATGGATCTTTATACGGATCAAAAACTCCGGATAGATTTATTTGTGACTTGACACGAGCAGGTTGTAGAGAAGAAGAATCTATCGTTGTTGATGGATTTGTACTATGAATAGCATAAGACATACTGGTGGAAGAACAAAACAGAATTCCAGAAACTGTGTATAGTAAGAAGCTTTTTTTCATATGGATGTATTCCTAAAATATTTCTCCCCTCTCTCATAAAAAATAAAACTTTGGCCTCATTATGTCTCTTTTGTAAGAGGCAAAACGAAACATAATGAGATCTCTTTGTATTTCAAGATAAGGGATACAAGTATTTTTAAAAGTGATAGCGCATTCCAGCGGCAATATTTATTGCAGAGATGCCAGCTTTTTTGAATTTATGTTGATAGCTGATATCACTATGAAGCTCTATATTTTGCGATAAGTGCGCCTGAATACCAAAACCACCTTCGATTAAAGATCCCATAGCAGCAAGCGAAAAGTTTTCACTAAAAGTTTTGATCATGTTCAGTTTTCCGTAGAAGGAAAGGGCATGTCCTTTGTTTTGTGTCAAACGTCCACCAATACGAAGCAACCATTGATGAGGTTTGCTTATGTCTATTTTAGAGTTATCGTCATCTGAGAAAGAGCTCCTATCTGATAAAGAACCAAGCATGAGACGTTGATAAACAAGTTGTGCTTGTGGTTCTAGGATTACACCTTCCAAATTGGTTGACAGTTTTTGACCAACAGTTGCAGCGGCTCCTAATGTTTTACTATTCTTCACTTTTGAGGTATGTTTAATGAGAGCTGTAGCATGATTTTCTTTGAAAATTCCATAAGAGAGAAATGCACTTGCATAGATGCCACTGTCATGCTGAATATTTCCATATGCGGTGAGTGACCATTTATCAAACATATTTTTTTGAAAGCTCTCCTTGTTTTTAGGAGTAAAAGATAATTTCCCATATGTTCCGAAAAGACCAAAGTTGCTGCTGATATTTTGATCTTTTAGCGCTATTAATGTTGCTCCTGCTTGCAATGCAGCATAGCGAATATCTGCTTGAACACCATCTTGTTCTGCTTGAACCTTGGAAGAAAACGTGCTTTTATTGCCATAAGAGGATAAGAAAACGCCTCTTTCTGGATGATCTTTGGGCTCAAACATTGTTATTTGCATATTGTCTAACAAGATATTTTGATTGTTGACATCACTAAACCCAACAGCAAACATCGCGATAGGCATGACTAAAGAGCTTTCTTCTTGTGGTGTAAGAATTGTTCTTTTTGCTGTCCCATTAAGAGAAGTAGAAGTTGCAGTTGCTTTATCATCATCTGTAAGTTTAGAGGTGCTCTCTGTAGCCGCGGTAGCAGTATTTCCAACCTTTGGGAGCAAATTCATATGCGCTTTTGCTGATGTATTAAGAGTTGTTTTTGATGCTGAGGAAGTGGTGTTTGTTTGGGGATCAATATCAGATTGCGAATTTTCATTTATTTTAGGCTGTCTCATTCCATGATCTGTTCTTGTGAATGAACTGTCCTTGTGTTGGGCAGCAACATGAGCGGGTGGTAATTTATCACTAGCGCGTCTTTGTCCTGTGCTGGAGTCAATAAGAGGTTGTTTATTCTTTTCAGATGCAGGAGGGGTTGTCTCTCCTTTTTTCTTCACGTTAGTTATTCCATCGTTGTTCAAAGTCTCTAATACTGCTACTGCTTTGCGTAAAGTATTGGAAAGTTCCTTGTTTTGTCCTTGTAAAGCACTATCCACTTGTGCTGCTTTATGTAATATTTCTGCTTTATTTTGCAGTTCAAACCAATTATGATTGTCTTGGCTCACCGATTGTTGGCGCGCGGTATTAACACGCTGTTGATTATCAGCATCAAGGATTTTTGCTGCTTGCACGGCATCAGAAATTGCTTTATCGTAGCCACGTAATAAATTTTCTCTTGTTTTTAATCGGTTCTGACGTAATTGTTCAAGGTATGCTCTGGCTTTCATCATATGTTGTATATCCAGAGGGTGTTTGTTTGCCATGGCTTGGGCGCGTATATTATCCATTTCGCGGTTCACCACGTTTATATGTGTACCAGAACTATAACGACCTGCACCTGCAAAAGAGCTGTTAATCGTATTTCTTACACGATCCATATGATTTTCAAGTGCTTGGTTGAAGTGCGAATTATCTTCCATCATGGCGCCAGAGGCTATCTTTTCAAGATTTTTTTCTGCTTGTGTTGGTGTGTTTATTAAATCAATAGCATAGCGTTCCTGGGGGCTTAGAGCAGAGGCGGTGCTGGTAGATGTGAAGTTAAAAGAAGAAAAAAATAAAGCACAAGCGGCTGTACATAACAAAAGATTCTTATGCATAGAGATGTTCCTTAAGATATTTTCTTTGTTTTGCTAAAAATGAACCACTTTTTGACACATTGCGGTTTTTTGTAATGTAGTTAAGCAGCACTGTTTTCATCTCAGCGCTGCTTATGCGTCAAAATAGAGAGCTAAGATTTCTAAAAGCGATAACGCATTCCTCCGGAAAAATTAATTCCAGAGAACCCAGCTTTTTGAAGTTTATGTTGGTAATTAACGTCAGCATGAAGTGCGATATTTTTAGAAAGCTGCGCGTTAATGCCAAGTCCACCTTCAAGGGAAGAGCCCATAGAATCGAGATGGAAAGATTCCATAACATCGATAGTGCGCTCCTCACCAAAAGCTTTGATGACATTCAATTTACCATAAAAAGAAAGAAAACGATCTTTTTCAATAGGAAGTATTGTTTTTGTTAAACGCCCTCCAATACGGACCAACCATTGATGAGGGGGCTTTATATTAACTTGGAAGCCATCAATATCTGAAAGAGTGCCAAAGGCAATATGTTGATAAATAAGTTGTACTTGTGGTTCAAAAGACAGCCCTTCAACACCAGTTGCTAGTTTTTGTCCAACGGTAGCTGATATATTTAATGTATCCGTATTGTTTAATTCTGTGGTGTTGCCGATAAGGGCTGTTGTAATATGTCCGTTTAAAATGCCGTAGGAGAAAAGTGCATTAATATAGAGACCATTGTCATGATGGAGATTCCCATATACCGTAAAGGACCATTTATCCAGTATGCTTTTGTCAGAACCTTCCATGTCCTTTGGCGTAAAAGCGAGCTTTCCATATGTGCCTAAAAGACCAAGATTCGCGGTTATATTTTGATTTTCTAACGTTGTTAATGTCATGCCTGCTTGTATAGCAGCATAGTGAACATTAGCACCATAACCATACTCCAATGGACTACGGCTGGAAGATAACGTCATCTTGTTGCCATAAGTCGATAAAAATATCCCTTTTTGTTTATGACCTTCTAATCCAAAAACTGTTGAGTGCATATTATCTAACAGTGTATTTTGATTGTTTATATCAGCCAAGCCAGAGGAGAATATTGCATTATGCATAACCAAATAGCTTGCCATTTGAGGAACAAGAGCTTTGATTTTTCCTTCATCATCAAGAGTCGCATTTTGTAGACGGAAATCCCAAAACTCTTCACTTTCTTGCAAGAGACTTTGCTGTTTGTCAGCTCTCCCACGGCTGGATGTTGGTCCATAGCCATTTAATACATATTTATAGGGCAATCCATCCATTGTAGTGTAGCCATTTGCCAGCGTGAAGGCGGCTTCCTCTGCTTTTCCAGACACCTGAACAAGTGAGAGACCACGCACATTCAAAGGAATTAAAACTTCATCATTATCGAATGGTTCTGCACGCTTTGAAAGATTGTTGAAATAGATCGTTGTGGTGCCTGAGACATTACCATGAACGAGAACACGGTCAGTTTTTTGTTGTTCTTTTACAAGACCATTACTCCATTCGGTATTAAAGTAAATCTTTGCGTTGCCCAATGCATTGTAAACCGTTGTTGCATCAGAGCTTCTGTTTTGCTCTGTTTTCGCAGCTTCAGCTGTTGGCTGTTTTCCCACATGCAAGGTTTGATACTGATTGTCTGCTAGTTTATGCGGCGCATTAAATATAATAGAGCTATTATTAAGGTTCAATACTGAGACAATAGACTGTGCACGTTGTTTAATATCAGTGAGCAAGTATCCTTTAGAGCTGTCAAATTCTTTGTCTACTTCAAATTGACTAATCTTTAGGGACCACTTGCTGTTATTGTTGAGAGTAAAAATCGTTGTATTTTGAGGTAAAGTCTTTGCTCGTCCTTCTATAATCGAATTGTCAGCGCTTAATATAAAAGTGCGAGGATCGATATCTTTTGAGTTTTCTGGGATTTTATTTTTTAATAATATATCAGAACGAATTTCTGAACTTTTAAGTTCTACCTCAGCAACAGATTTTGCATAATCTGGTCCTAGAATACCAATACCATTTTCAACAAGAAGTTTTGTGTTGGTAAGAATTGCTTTATTGATAACTTTTTCGCCCTCTTTTACTTGGGAACTTGGGATGTAATCAAAAAGGATACCACGACTTTTGTGATGTCCGGAAACATTTATGATTGAATCTTCAATATGGATGATGCCGTTTGAAATTTCTAAACCACGGGAATTTGATTTTCCTACAGTTTTTTTAGCATGAATACGCCCACCTGTTGTTGCGGTAAATAAATTTGAGTCTGAACGCATTGTTGAATTTGTAATGGTGATAAAGGCTTTGTCATCAGCAACCACTGTTGTATATGCGCTGCGGATAAAAACGTTATTAAAGGTTTTTTCTTCTCCTGCTTTATCCGCACGAGCCATAACCATTGTAGGAGCTGATGTATTTGCATAAGTTGAACCGAAATGAGAAAAAATCAAAGTTCCAGCAATTGTACATAACAAAAAATTTTTCTTATAA
>NZ_JBHIPJ010000056.1:0-5416 GCF_042195945.1 Bartonella sp. AP30XZML
TTATCCAGGACTTTTTGAATGAAAGTGAATAGCGATGCGAACTAAAGACGTGACAGAGATTTTAAAAACGCTTGGCTGGGAACCTTATCGTGCTGAAGATGGTAGTATGTTTGCGCATTATCATCTTCCCGATCGCATTGTAGGCATTAGTTATGATGTTGTAGATTATGGAGAGGATGGGGGAAAATTTCGGCTATCGGCTGATCTTACCACTGCTGCTTATTGCCTTGCTTGGGAATATGCTAGTGGTGAAGTATCACAGGATAAGTATGAAGATACGCTGTTTTCTGCGAAAGAGGATTTCGATGTTACAGCTTCAGATCTCTCAGAAAGCCATGTTAAGGAATCTTTAAATAGGGTTATCGCTTGGGCGAAAGCACAAGATATTGAACAAAAATTACGTGAAAAAGCAGCCAATCATTCTGCTGTTGCAGAAGCATTACTTGGTGATATTGAGGCTTTAAAAAGTTCTAAGTTTACACCCCAATTACATGTACCAGAATTTTCAGATTACAAAACAATAGGGTGGATTGAGCGCCTCATTCTTTTTGCGCAAGCTTATAAAAACGGGGAGTTAGATGACATTTTAGCGCGTAAAAAACCTAAACAGTGGTCGATGAGTCTTACAGCAGCAACTCGCATTTTTAAAATTCAAGGGTGGTTTGCCACAGAGCTTGGGAAAATGTGGTTGGTTTTGCCGGATCGTTTTATTAAGTTAGATTTTGGCTTTGTACATCTCTATGATCAGTACAATATTCATCTCGAAGCTGAAATATCTAATGAAGAGATTTCTTTGGCTTGCTTGTATATTCATTTTTGTGGACAACGTAATCTTGTACGACCTACGGATATTTATCGATCTTTTAATACGATTGGAGGAGAGAATTTTCGTGGGGTTGATAAAGGAATTGATATTTGTGTAGAGATATTGAATGAGCAAGAGTTGACAAAAATCTCTGAGCGGGTGATACAGTGGGCACGTGCCCAAGATTTACAAGCGTCAATAGAAAGCAAAACGCTTATCCAAAAATATAGCTATTATCCAGCTGTGATTTGGCATTTGGCTTGTTTAGCATTGACAGGTCAAATTGATGTCCTAAAATCCTATCAAGATTCTATTGCAGAGGATAAGATTCCTGAGCATTTGCAAAATCTTGATGAAGAACTGGAGGGGTATGTTAATCACGCTGTTGAATTTGCAGAAAGACATCTGAAAATCTTTAATGAGCGAAAAGCCATAGATGATCGTCTTAGTTTGCAAGATTTGTCTTTTCTTAATACAGTTTCTGAAGACTTAAAAAGGATGGGGTGGACAGTTTATCGAGATAAGAACTATGATCGCAATGCTTATTTTGTAAGTAAAGACCTTATCATCAATATAATGTATAACCTTCAAAGTGATGAAGAAGAGCCGATTGTTGTATTTAAGGCTTCCCTTTCAACACTTAGTTTTTCTACTGCTCATAGAGAGATGTTTCCTAGATTGCCCCAATATATAGCTCTCAAAGAGGCAGAAGAATTTTATACAGTTTCTAGTACTGAATTGGATGAAGGTAAACTGAAGCAGATCTGTGCGGATATTTTGTGCTGGGCTGATCGACAAAATGTGAATCAAATCATCTATGATTATGCGGCTTTGTCCCCAGACAGTGAATATGATTTTGCGAAGTTGCACCTTATTGCACTTATTCTTATTGGGGATGTTGAAAAACTCAAATTTTATAAGGAAAGTTTGAAGGATAAAAACTTTTCAGCTTTGATAAGGGAAAACATAGCACATATTATTGATAACGTCCTTGCTCTTGCACGCCGTTATCGGACTGGTTTTCCTAAAAACGCTCCGATTTTGAGCTTGGATCCGCAAACAGCATCTGTTGCTTCTAAAACAACTGCTGTTGAAGCGGCAGAGGAAGTGGATGAAGCGGATGACACTGATGATCGTCTCACCATGGAAAGTGCTCATGCACTTTTAAAAAGCCTAGGCTGGTCAACCGAGAAAATCAATGAGAATGACCATATGGCAAGCTATCAATTGGCTGATCGTGAAGTAGACATTCTTTATAACGACGAAATTGCCAAAGATTACCCACAATTTGATAGCGCTTTTATGATTAGTACTGGCATTCTTTCCACCGCTTGTAAATTCATTGATCCTACCCACACGGAAGATATTCCAGATATACAGCTTAATTTTGAAGCAAAGGGGTTAGAAATCTTTGAACCAGAAGTTACTGCGGATCGCTTAAAGCAAGCACTTGATGACGCGCTAAAATGGGCGGTAACAGACATTGACCTTTCTGAAAGACTTCGCTCTGATTATGGCGCTGCTCCTTGGGAAAAAAGCACCACGTCTGAAGCAAACGATGCACATTATGCTTTACTTCATCTTGGCGCTCTTGCTTTGTTGGGTGATGCTGAAACCTTACAATCTTATCAGAAAAGCTTTACGGCAGGTGATCACCTAGGCTTTGACGAGAGCATCAACAAAACCCACCTTGAACGTGCATTAGCTTTAGCCAAAGAAGTAGCAAAGGTGAAGCAAGTGAGCTACGCTTTGATTGAACGGGTAGCAAAAGATTTTGATGATCACTCAGAGCTTTCTAGCGAGGAATAACCTCGCTCTTGGAAGGAGAGTTTATTTAAGTCTATTTAGAACAAAGAATAAATTGATTATTTTGAAAAAATTGAGGGGATTATGAATCATGAAATGGATAAAGAAAAAAAGTATGGGGGCAGCTGAGCCGGTGGAATTTAAAAGTCAAAAAGTTTATCAGGAAGATGAACTGTTTGAGCCCGAAACAGTTTCTTCTTGGAAAGAAGAAGGACAGATAGTAACGGGTACAAATGTGGAAAGAATGGTATCAGGAAGAGCACCTATTGGAGTCGATTTTAGACCTATTATGTTACATCCTGTGACACAAGAACAAGATAGTCCTCTCGTTGAGGTTCTCTACTCATTTTATCAAGGCAGGAGTTTGGTTGCTCCTATGAATCCAAAGACAAATTTTATCAGAAAAGTTATTTGTTGGATTTCAAAAAAAATTCCTAAGTAGGAAAAAAGAAAGAGTAATTATTGCAAATATTGAAATAATATCCCTAAAAGGCGCTCTCTAAACTTTAATGATCACCTCCTTTAATTCCATCATATATTGTAAATGCGAGATGATTGTACAGAGACAGATGAGAAAAGAGCTCCGTCAAGAACATATCTCTTATGATTTTATCAATCTCATCTCAATTCCATTGGCTATAGTAGAAAAAGATTGATCATTAGGAGCACTCATTATGAGTAAAAACACGCTGTGACTTATGGAGAAAAATTTATGAAAAGTTATACTTTATCAGATGTTGCACAATATGTTGATATGCATAGTCATGTTATTAATTTTGGTACTCAAGATAATGCCCCTGATGATGTACGGATTAAAACAGCTGAGAACACTCTTGGTTTACAATTTACCTCTTCCTATAAGAATTTTTTAAAAAATTATGGAGGAGGAGAAATTGGAGGTGAAGAAATATTCAGTATTTATGAAATCTGTGCAGGTATTCCTGCTGGTGATATTGTTTACCGAAATTTGCTCGATAGAAGAGATGGCTTTACGGACCCCAAACAACTTGTTATCTGCACAACTGATTTTGGTGAAACCTTTTATTTTGATTATAAGCAGTTTCGGGATGCTGAATGCCCACTCTATCTCAAGTATACATCTGAAGATTCTGAATATTACGCAAGTAATTTTTATGAATTTCTCTGCAAAAGAATTAAAGAGTATGCAGGGGAAGATTCATGAAAACTTATACCTTAGATGATGTTATACAACTAGTTGATAAATAGAATAATTGCGATTTATTGCTTGTTATGAAAACATCTAAAAAGAGATTGATCATTATAAAGATTAGAAAAATCCCTTTTAATAGACCGTGTCAGTGTTGTCAGTTCTTTTTAGAGCCTATATTATTTTTTTAATGAGAGAAAATTAAAATCAATATATTTCAATAGGTTATAATTTTAATGATGCAACCTTTATTAAAAGACAACCCATAAATTCAATTCATAATATATATTTGTCAGTTATGTGTCAGTAAATTGAACTGACAAAATAGATTATTTTAGTGAGTGATTAAAACGTGCTTTATGAAAAGCGTATGAAAGTAAAAACTGATTACGTTATCAAAATTCCTTTAATGAATTTTTATCAATTTATTTAAATAGATAACCTTATGATTTTAGTGAGTGATTAAACCACGTCTTAAAAAAACATGTGATCCTTTAAAGCCTTTCAAAAGAAACGGTTTATGATCATAAAAATGCTATTAAGACTATTATGGTTATGAGTTTAGGGGGGTATGGGGGTTTTTGGGGGTCTTTTTACCCCCCACTTTATATATATTTTTTAATCCAAAATAAAAGTTATTATATTTCAATAAGTTAATCTTTCAAATAAACAACCCATATTACACACAACACGTAAATACAATCTGTAATATATATAAAAAGGATTTTTGAAGGTATTTTGAGGGTGTGAGAAACCTTCAAAACCTATAAGTAATATAAGAAAATGAATATACATAACTCTGTTTAAACAAAGCTATCATTTTAGATTACGGTATAACCTCTTAAAGGCAATGTAAAAAAATTTAATTCACTTTAGATAGGGTTTCTTAAAAGTCTTAAAGGCAATCCAAATAAGAGTATCTAAAAGTGCAAGTTTCTTCTTTTTAGAATAACGCATATAAGCACTCTTTTTAAAGATTGTATGTAATCAACTTAACAAGAGAGGTATAGATTATGGTTATAAGCTCTATACCCCTTGTGAATTTAGCATGCCTATCATGTGAACATGCTTTATAAGTTATTCAGTTTCTCTTAGTTCTAATTTTGGTAGGTTCTTAACGATTTTCATTGTCTCTAAACTTACGGTAATAACCCTCTGNTACGCATTGACGCCCCATAACCCATTCAAGAGCGGGTTTACCATTGACGATATACGCATAAGCTTCAAGAGGTATATCTGTTATTGTGATATTGTTATTATAAATAACAGTGGTTTTATCTTTCTCTTTACCTGCTTTTGCGAATTTCATTTCAGTCACATAATAGAATTTTTCGAGATTAGAGATTTCTGTCTGTTTTGGATTACCCTTTTTAAAGATCACGGGATAAGGCTCTACATCTTCATAGTTTACGTGCAAATGACCGAGTTCACGCCCAGCTGTTACAAACTTCCAAAAATCATCAGCACTCTTTACGCAAGGAATGCGAGGTAATTCTTTGCATAAATTATCAGCATAACGAGCACGGTAATCTTCTGAATGTAAAATCCCATAAACATAATAGAACAAATCATCTTTAGTGATTATTTCATTCGGATAAGCAGCTTTAAAATGTGCTAATCCTTCATCAGTAATGGCA
>NZ_JBHIPJ010000057.1:0-68135 GCF_042195945.1 Bartonella sp. AP30XZML
CAAAATTATAATAATGACAACAAATATCAGAATGTATATAACAGTAAAAAGAGTCATATTAAAATGAAAAATATCATTCTTATAATTTTGATTGCAAACCTTTTATCGGCTTGTGCATTAGCACCAAAGCTAAAACAGCCTAATGATAGAAATCGTGTGCCTATTAATAAAACAATCCCTGCCGAAATCAAGCGAGGAGACAGATGAAAACAAAACAAGCAAAACCAGTGAAAGCCGAACAACTTAGAAGTTATTATGAAGAAAGCCGTGGCTTAGAACGTGATCTTATCAATGAATTTATAAGGTCGCGCAAAACGGCATGGCGTGTTGCGAGTACTGTGGGTCTTTTTGGCTTATTCGGTATGATATGTGGAATTGTTGGATTTTCTCAACCAGCTCCAACTCCCTTAGTATTGCGCGTTGATAATACGACGGGTGCAGTTGATGTTATCTCAATCATGCGTGAACACGAAGAAAGCTATGGTGAAGTTGTAGATAGATATTGGCTAAACCAATATGTGCTTAACCGCGAAACTTACGACTACGATACTATTCAACTGAACTATGACACAACAGCACTTTTAAGTGCGGCATCTGTTCAACAAGAATATTATAAAATCTATGATGGAGAAAATGCACGGGACAAAGTGCTTTCCAACAATGCACGTATCACAGTTAAAGTACGATCAATCCAGCCTAATGGACTCGGTCAAGCAACTGTACGTTTTACGACTCAGCAACTTGACAGCAACGGTGCTGCTACTGGACCAAAACAGCACCAAATTGCAACAATTGGTTACACCTATGTTGGTGCACCCATGAAATCATCTGATCGATTGCTTAACCCCCTTGGTTTTCAAGTAACAAGTTACCGTTCTGACCCAGAAATACTGTTGAATGATTAAGGAATTGATTGTTATGAAAAAACTTGCGTTCGTTGTTCTATTGTCTTCGTTTTCTTCTCTTTATACGGTACCTGTGCAGGCGCTCAAAAGTCCATCAAATTCACAATATGATCATCGCATTCGCTATATAACATATAACGAAGCCGATGTGGTTCAAATTGAAACAGTTCTTGGTGTGGCAACACATATTATTCTTGAAGAAGGTGAACAGTACATAACTCATGCCTTTGGCGATTCTGAAGCCTATGCCTTTGCTCATAAAGGGCGGCATATTTTTATTAAACCAAAAGCAGAACTTGCCAATACCAATCTCATCGTTGTAACCGACAAACGGAGTTATAAATTCCGACTACAATTTCGGAATGACCGTGCGGGATCAACATATGAATTGGCTTTCCATTATCCCGATTCAAACGATGAAAAGTCAAAAGAAAACAATCGACGCCTTGCGATTGAACGTGGTTTTCACCAAAGCGTCAACGGCTATAATCTCAGTTATACCATGAGCGGTCACCAAGATATTGCTCCGATAAATGCTTGGGACAATGGGCGTATTACTTACTTCAAATTTCCCGCTAACATGGATATGCCATCGATTTATGTCGTAGATGCTGAAGGCAATGAAAGCTTAATACCACGCACCGTTATCGGCAGTTCTAATGATATTATCGCCGTTCATAAGGTCAATCCTAAATGGCTCATACGGCTTGGTAAACGCGCTCTAGCTGTTTTTAATGAAGCCTATGACCCCAATGGCGTACCAAACACAACAGGGACAGTATCTTCGGTGGTTTATCGTATCAATAAAGGAGGAAAATGATGTTTGACAATAAGGAAGGAGAGGGAAAAGGTACAAAACTGGACAACGTCGAACAAAAACATATTGAAGGTACCTATGGAGGGTCCGAACTAGGTTCTGAACGTCGTCCAACAATTCCAGGTACCCGTGCATTGTTAATGGTAGGACTTATTGTCATAGTAGCGATACCGATTGCCTTGACTTGGAAAGCTTTTAAAATGCGTAATACCGTAGAAGTTGAGGAAGAAAAACCACAACGAATAGTACAGCAAATTATACCAAACTATGTCCCTCGAATTATAGAAGAACCAAAGATTGTAGAAGAAGCAGAAAAATCAACACAAATAGAAGATTCAAACTTGGATATTCCACCGGCCTTGAGTAAACTTCTTCAAACAGCCATTCCTCCACATATGCTCCAAGATTCTGAAGAATTAGCACGCAAACGTATGCTCAGTTCTAGCCTTAACAACGGTGGTAGCGAAGGATCTACAGATACAAATAATAAAGCATCGAATAATGATAGAGGTAATGGCGTATTATTTGATAACCTTCAGCCCGTGCGTTTAGGTCAATCACATGCGATGCAACTTCGTAACCGTGACTTTTTGATTACACAAGGAACGCAAATAGATTGTACGTTAGAAACAAAAATCATTACATCACAACCCGGAATGACGACGTGTCATTTAACACGCGATATTTATTCCACGAGTGGACGTGTTGTTTTGCTTGACCGTGGTTCTAAAGTCGTTGGTTTTTACCAAAGTGGCATACAACAAGGACAAACGCGCGTGTTTGTGCAATGGTTACGCATTGAAACGCCTTCTGGTGTTGTTGTCAATCTTGACTCACCAGGCACAGGTCCTCTGGGTGAAGCGGGTATTGGTGGCTGGGTTGACAGACATTTTTGGGAACGATTTGGTAGTGCAATTATGGTAAGCATTATCGGTGATTTAGGAGAATGGGTAAGAGGAAAAGTTGGTAAAAGCAGCAAAGAAAATAAAGATAACTCACAAAATAAAGGAGCTCAGAATGCTGAATCTATAGCAATCGATGTTCTTCAGAATTCCATCAATATCACACCAACACTTTACAAAAACCAAGGCGAACGAGTAAATATTTTTGTTGCTCGTGATCTGGATTTCAGCGATGTCTACAGTCTCGTCACACGTTAACCCGATACAAAAAGATCAAGCAGTTTTTCAGCTTCTGCAACCGCTTGATTGTTTTTTAGAAGATCCCACGATCACTGAATTATCGATTTGCCGCCCCTGTGAAGTATGGACGAAAAGCTTTAAGGGTTGGCAAGTACATAGCGTACCAGAGTTAACAACCACTTTTTTGCAAACGCTTATTACAGCTATTATCGTTTATAACGGTATGGCTCCCAGAAGTATTAATTATGTGCTCTTGCCTGGTGGGCAACGTGGTACAATTATACAAACACCAGCTGTTGTTGATGGTGCTCTTTCCTTTGTAATTCGTAAACATTCTCTCATAGTTAAGACGTTAGAAGAACTCAAAGAAGAAGGGGCTTTTGACGATTTTTCTGATGTAAGTTTTAATAAGCCTTCAGCAAAAGAAGCCAATAACTTGTTATCGAGGCAGGACTTCACACGGTTGGAACCATTTGAAGTTCAACTCTTACAAAGTAAACGTGAGGGAAAAATTCTTGAATTTTTGGAAAAATGCGTCCTTCACAAACGCAACATTATTATCGCAGGCAAAACAGGATCTGGTAAAACAACATTTGCTCGCTCTTTAATTGAAAAGGTCCCTGTAGAGGAGCGTATTATCACAATTGAAGATGTTCATGAGCTTTTTCTACCCAATCATCCCAATCATGTACATATGATTTATGGTAACAATGTAGGCCGTGTTTCAGCTGAAGAATGCCTAGATGCGTGTATGCGTCAGTCGCCTGACAGAATTTTTCTCGCTGAATTGCGAGGCAATGAAGCATGGGAATATCTCAATTCGCTCAACACTGGTCATCCCGGATCGATTACAACAACGCATGCCAACAGCGCTTTGCAAACATTTGAGCGATGTGCCACCTTGATTAAAAGATCAGAAATTGGCCGGCAACTCGAGTTAGAAATGATAAAAATCGTTCTCTATACAACAGTTGACGTAGTGTTGTTCTTTAAAGATAGAAAACTCTCTGAAGTCTTTTACGACCCGATTTTTGCTAAATCAAAAATCGCTTAAGGGGAGCTTCCTCTCTCGGTAATATGAAGCAAACAAAAATAGCCGTAACTAGTTGTTACGGCTATTTTTTTAACTTTTCCTATTCTCTTTGCTTCTCCAATGGATTTTCTACACTCTTCATGAAGAAAAAAAGTTAATAGACAACAACTCTACGAGAAAACCAAATTATACATAAGGCTCTCTTTATTCTCTTGCCTTTGATCATTCTTTCCATTTACCTTTTGAAAAAGTATCTTTGATGCAAAAAAGAAAAAATAGCTGCAAAATAAATATTTAAACAAAAGAAAAGAATAAATTTTGATTCGCCTATCAATGAAAGCTTCGTAAAATAGGTACTTTCGATCATCATAAATAATTATCGTCATCAAGACCAAAACTTATCGTTTTAAAATTCTAAGCGCTATTTTCAAGTGATTAATAAATATGTTTTTTAACCAAACAATCTCCAAATACGGAAAACCTCATACGAAATAAATTATCATTTCAATTTAGCATCCATAAACCACATTCTATTTGGTAATAAAAAGTATAGTGGCATATCAACGTCTTCTTCGGACGAAGAAAGATTCTTAACCTCCAGTTGTTCGTAAACAACCAAATTTCTCTTAAGCAAGCTTTGCTAACCATATCACGTGGCTTATGTCCCTCTCCTAAAGACGATATCCATAGATTACATAAGGTAAGCTCTACTCTGAATATTCCTGCTCTCTTCTCTGCACCTCAAAAAGAAAAAATTCCTAAAAGCACAGATCTACAATCACTCTTCTTAAGATGCATCACATTGTCTTATAAAGAGTGTTCATTATTTTGCGTGTTGGATAAAAGATCTTAATACCGTAGGATTCTCTCATTTCAAAGCTGTTTATTAACCAAAACCATGTCTCTTGCACATTATAAGTAAATAAAGCCGTATAGAATGAAACTGTACAAAAAGCACTAAAAATGCCTTTTATAAACCATCCAAAATGCCCAAAATTGTCACAATATTGGGAGTTTGCAAAGTGTCTAATGGCGTCCAACTTGCTCTTTTATGAAGTGTAAAAATGGAGATGCTCTATAAATTTTATATTATTCATCGGGGCTTTACCATTATACCATCCACGAGCTCTGTAGTGAAATAAGCTTAGGCACCTTAAAGAAAGGTTTCTTAAAAACAAGCGTGTAAATTGACAAGCAAAGTGTATTTGGTTCGGGGCGTTCTGTTTTACATAAAGGTTTTGATCTTATTAAAGAACGAGAGAAACAAAAGCGTGAAGCAATGCGTAATCTCTATTATTTAAAAGACATTACTCTAGATGCTTTTAAAAGTCGTAAAGCAGAATTTAAAAATGATGCTAAAAATGGAAACTGGTTTGCACCTTTACAGCTTCATATTCTCCTCAAATTAGGAGGCTGTATAGCGACTTTCAAAGATTACGCCAACAGAGATACATAATACTCTTAACTCCCATCTGATAAGTGAAAGCTGCAACAGCAAAAGCTCTTTTAGAAAAACAACGCCATAAAGTCATTAATAAACCGACAATGAATTGGAGAAATGTTCCAGATTTTTATCAAACACTCTGCAAAACAACAATAATGATACAACTGGCTTTGCATCTGCTTATTCTTACAGGTGTTCGTACCCATCTCTTGCATCAATTCGTGAAGATCAGATTGAAGAGGATATATGAACAATTCTTGGCTCGAGAATACGAACGGTTTGCGTGATACTACAGGAGATTTCGCATGCCATTATGATCACAAATATTAAAAATTTTAAAATAAGCACGCTTGTTTTTTCGCAATGATTTCTGTTTTCTGTAACCGGTCGTAGTCCTTATTAATGTGAATTTCCTATCACAGTATATAAGAGAGATTAGACTAAAAACCTGTCCACGTAGATTTCGCTCTCATTTACGTAATTGGCTAACAGACTCCACCTATCACACCTCAAAGGACGAAGCCTCTTAACACGCAAACTAATCTGCAAACAATCCGCCCCCTCGCCTAGCAGATTTCACCTTCTAACCACTCTAATTACCACATCCTAAATACGATAGTGTTTTATGGCACAACAGAATAAATACCAAAACAATGACTGATTATACCGTTAATACTTGGACACCTCTTTTTCATGTTAAGAAATATCTTTTATGCTGAAAAATAAAAAACACTTTTACTGCTTAAACAACTTTCTTAGGCATACATACAAGAACAATGAAATACCCTAACATAATAAATAAGATCTAAACCTAGAAATCTCTATTTTTTTATAGATAAAAACATATAAAATCAAAACCTCCGAAACTCGTCAAAATACAACATATTTTCTTTGATTATTGAATTTATTCAACTCAAACGAACCTACAAACACCGCTTATTCCACATTCGCAACATGTGTTCTTAGAATTCTTACTATCGTTTTCTAAATTTTTAGAGAAACCTATAAATTTGCTATTTTTCAAACGTCTTATCTGCTCTTTAATGAATTTAAATCTATGACGTTACAATAATTTTAAATTACTTCCCCCTGAACTGTATGATCTATCTCTACAATAGATAGGGATTTTACGTTCTCCATTTTTTAAGAACTATAAATTTTGTTTTTTAATGCTATTAACAATCCAATCTTTAAAATAAAAAATATGACCTTTAAATATATAAATGATGTTATCAAAAATTCCTAATCCTGAATATTCGCAATGTTTTCGATATTATAATAAACGTATCGTAAAATGACAAACTGTCATAATGATCACTTCTTTGTATTTCATATGAATAATTTACATGCGTTATAATATTTGTATCATCATTTATTTTTTGTGCTATATTTATACAGAGTGATCTTTTTTATAAAAAATGATCAATTGAATCTGCGTCAAAGTATAAATTATGATGCGAATTTAATAAAAATAAAAACACATGGCATATTGATTTTATTGTTTTTACATAGAACGCTATTTAAAGTATAGTTTACTCGAAAGACTAATGCCTTTTTAAAGGCAATAATAACTATACTAACCGCCTTATAGAAGCCAATAAATTTTTAGAGATTAAGCCTCAAAGAGGCACAAAAAACACGCACAATTTTCTATTTTTCTTTTTACTGTTCATTAATCGGTTAATTTTCAAAGATAATATTCAACTATGAGTTTTCTGCTCAGCCATTGCAAGAATTGCTTAAATTTTTAGGGATTACTTCACTTTTAGAATGATGATAGCTACTGCGCCCCCATAAGCAGCCGATCTTCTTTTAGAGATTTAATTGCTAAAAGGAGATACAATTTCCCACCTTGCGCTTTATTTTGATCAATCAGTAAATTTTCAAAGGCGGCGTTCAACCATGAGTTTTTTAATTTCAGCAATCGCTTTCGCTGGATTTAATCCCTTTGGACAAGTTTGCGCACAATTCATAATCGTATGGCAACGATAAAGGCGGAAAGGATCTTCTAAATTATCAAGACGTTCACCACACATCTCATCACGTGAATCCGCAATCCAGCGATAAGCTTGAAGCAAAACAGCGGGCCCCAAATAACGATCACCGTTCCACCAATAACTTGGACATGAAGTCTGACAACACGCACACAAAATACATTCATAAAGGCCATCGATTTTTTGGCGATCGGAGTGACTTTGTAACCATTCTTTTGCAGGTTCAGGAGAAACTGTTTGCAACCAAGGCTCAATGACTCGGTGTTGTGCATAAAAACGCTTTAAATCAGGAACCAAATCTTTAACAACCGGCATGGAAGGCAACGGATAGACCTTAATGGGATGTTTTACATCATCCATCCCTTTGGTACAAGCTAATGTATTGGTTCCATCAATATTCATCGCACATGAACCACAGATGCCTTCACGGCATGATCGACGAAGTGTCAAAGTTGGATCAATATGGTTTTTAATAAACAAAAGCCCATCAAGAATCATAGGACCACAAGCAGAACGATCCACATAATAAGTATCTAAATGAGGATTTTCCTCATCATCAGGCGACCAACGATACACGTGAAATTCCGTCAGCTTTGTAGCACCTTCAGGTTTAGGCCAAACCTTTCCCGGTTTTACTTGAGAATTTTTGGGAAGCTTAATTTGTACCATATTTCATTCTCCCCTTAATAAACCCGTTTTTTAGGTGCAATGCGCTTTAAATCGATCCCACCATCAGCTTCAGATGTTAACGGGTCCACATGGACAGGTCGATATGATAATGTCACCTTACCCTCTTTTGACAAATGTGAAATCGTATGTTTACGCCAGTTTTTATCATCACGCTCTGGATAATCTTCACGAGCGTGAGCGCCACGGCTTTCTGAACGTGCTTCGGCAGAATGAACAGTCATGATTGCATTCGCCATGAGATTTTCAAGCTCTAATGTTTCAACCAAATCAGAATTCCATATCAGAGAACAATCTGTGACTTTGAGATCCGACAATTCCCCCCAGATTTTATTCATCCGTTGACATCCCTGTTTCAAAGAATCTTCTGTACGGAAGACTGCTGCATCTTCTTGCATCGTGCGTTGCATTTTTTCACGCAATACAGCTGTTGGTATTGCCCCTTGTGCAAAACGTAAACGATCAAAACGCGCTATAATTTCGTCAACAGCTTCTTCATTGATGGGTGGAATTTCTGCATTCCGATCAATAACTTCACCCGCGCGAATGGCAGCAGCACGACCAAACACCACAAGATCAATTAATGAATTTGACCCCAAGCGATTAGCACCATGAACAGAAGCACATCCTGCTTCTCCTACCGCCATCAGCCCTGGTTGAATACGATCAGGCGAATCAGCCGTTGGATTGAGAACTTCCCCGTAGTAATTGGTAGGAATCCCACCCATATTATAATGAACCGTTGGCAAGATGGGGATAGGCTCTTTTGTTACATCCACCCCTGCAAAAATCCGTGCTGATTCTGAAATCCCTGGTAAACGCTCATGCAAGATTGCAGGATCAATATGATTGAGAACCAAATGAATATGATCCTTCTTAGGTCCAACGCCACGCCCTTCACGAATTTCAAGTGTGATACAACGCGAAACCAAGTCACGTGAAGCCAAATCCTTAAAGGAAGGTGCATAACGCTCCATAAAGCGTTCACCTTCAGAATTGATTAAATAGCCTCCTTCACCACGAGCTCCTTCTGTAATTAAGCAGCCAGAACCGTAAATCCCTGTCGGATGGAATTGCACAAACTCCATATCCTGAAGTGGCAATCCAGCGCGTGCGATCATTCCACCACCATCACCCGTACAGGTATGCGCCGATGTCGCAGAAAAATAAGCGCGTCCATAACCACCGGTTGCAAGAACAACCATTTTGGCAGAAAAACGATGTATTGTACCATCATCGAGATTCCATGCCACAACCCCCGTACAAACCCCATCCGTCATGATGAGATCGAGTGCAAAATATTCAATAAAAAATTGCGCATTATGCTTTAAGCTTTGTCCATAAAGCGTATGCAAAATGGCATGGCCTGTACGGTCAGCTGCTGCACAAGTACGCTGAACAGGTGGACCTTCACCAAATTGTGTCGTATGTCCACCAAAAGGACGCTGATAAATTTTGCCTTCTTGCGTTCGCGAAAAAGGAACGCCATAATGTTCTAATTCATACACAGCAGCAGGAGCATTACGCACCAAATATTCCATTGCATCGGTATCGCCCAACCAATCAGAACCTTTCACGGTATCATATAAATGCCACTGCCAATTGTCAGGTCCCATATTTGAAAGCGATGCAGCAATTCCCCCTTGTGCTGCAACCGTATGTGAGCGCGTTGGAAAAACCTTCGTAATACAAGCTGTCTTTAATCCTTGTTCTGCCATACCCAGTGTCGCACGTAATCCTGCACCACCTGCCCCAACAACAACAACATCAAATTTATGATCCACAGTGCGATAAGGGGCGTTACCTGCTTTAGCACCCAGAGATGATCCTGTACCCGCCATACTTGTTTAACCCCCTAATGCAATTTTCAAAAGAGAAAAAATAATGATACCACCTATGAGAAAACAAAATAAAATATTTAACGTCAAAAAGAATATCCGAAAACCTTCACGTGGAATATAATCTTCAATCACTACCTGCATACCAAGTTTCATATGATAAAGGACCGAAAAAGTCATCAATCCCATCAAAATAGCAACAATAGGATGTGCAAGTCTTGCACGCACAATACTATAATCCTTGCCCACAAGCGAAAGAATAAGAACAATAAAAAATATCAAAAGTGGTAGATTGATAAACCCCGTCAAACGTTCTAGCCAAAAATGCTCTGTTCCTTCATGAGCACTGCCACGCCCCCGTACTTTTCCAAGTTCCGTTCGAAAATCTTTTTTCATGTCTCTTTTCACCCCCAGCTAAACAACCGTATATCCAATAATCCAAATCGCAAAAGTAACAATAAGAGAAATAAAAACTGTCGCCCAAGCAGTGACTGTTGCCTTTTCTTTTGCCAAAAAGCAAGGCTTCAGATCCCAAACAATGTGGCGAACACCACCAACCATGTGATGAACCCCTGCCAAAGTATAAAGAAACAAAATACACAATCCAAACCAAGAACTATAAATTTCGTAAACTGTTCTAAATGTCTCCTCGCCACACGCAATAGCAATTAACCAAACAGCAAGAAAAACCGTTCCAACATAAAGTGCCATACCCGTAATGCGGTGTGCAATGGACATGGCCATAGTAATTGTCCAACGATAAATACTTATATGAGGGGAACGAGGGCGCTCTTTTATCCTAGTTGTCTCTATCATAAAATATCCTGACCTGGTTTTTGCAACCGCAATGAACGAGAAAGTTCGCGCAAAACGACTAAACATACTCTCTCGTTTTTACTTGTTTGGCATCTCAAGATACCGATATTACAGGTCGGTTGTCTCAAATAACGGATTAAAGGTCACGCATAAAAAAACCGATTACTCTCCGGATATGATCCGCAAAACTCGCCTTAATCTAATACACTTTTATCTTCACGTCAAAGGTCTAAAATCTTTTCCAAATATAAACAGACATTTTTTCAGATTAAACTTATCCTTTTGAGTATCCACGATATATGCAATGGTCTCTTAAATTGCACCCATGATTAAGAATAAAAAGAGGAAAAATTGATAGATTAAACATTTTTATGTCCCCTCCAAGCCTTTTAAAAGGCAAAACGAATCAAGAAAGACACAAATAAGCGGCATAAAAGCCGCTTTTGCATAAAGTTTAGCCGATATAATCTTTACTCAGAAACTTGCTTTTCAACATCTGTGCTGACAGATGCTGCTTCTACTTTCTCAACAACCTTTTCAGCTTTTTTCCGATAATCTCTCTTTTCAGCGATACGCGCAGCTTTACCTCTCAAGCCACGCAGATAATAGAGTTTTGCACGGCGCACTTTACCACGGCGCACCAGCTCAACACCTTCAATCAAAGGAGAATAAACAGGAAATACCCGTTCCACCCCTTCACCATAAGAAATCTTGCGTACTGTAAAGGTCTCATTCAACCCACCGCCTGAACGCGCAATACAAACACCTTCATAAGCCTGAATACGCGTCCGCGTACCTTCCGTCACACGCACCATGACACGGACTGTATCTCCTGGCTGAAATGCTGGAAATTGGCGCTTTTCTTCAATTTTTGCACATTGTTCAGCTTCAAGCTGTGCGATAATATTCATTTCTTTTATCCTTCATGTTCTTTATCGAACAGTCAGAGCGCTCAACTCTTACCAAAAAAGCCTTTATTAAGAATAAGGAGCTCTTTAGGCTATGTCTTACACAGGAGCGAATACACCATTCCTTCATTTTAATTTTGGAACTACAGAAAACCTTTTATAAAAAACTCTCTAAAAAGAGAGCCATGCAATACACCACCTTATCATATGAATCAAGTTTTCTGATGATTTTTATTATAACGCGCATAAAGATCAGGGCGACGTTGACGTGTTAACAATTCGGCTTGGCTTTGACGCCAATCTGCGATCGCTTTGTGATGACCTGAGAGCAATACAGGCGGAATACCCCGCCCTTCGAAAAGAGAAGGGCGGGTATATTGCGGATGTTCCAGCAAGTCATTTTCAAAACTTTCACACCTTGCAGAAGCTGCATTCCCCATCACTCCAGGCAGAAGACGTATAATAGCATCTAAGATAACCAATGCAGCTGTTTCACCCCCTGAAAGAATATAATCACCAATAGAAACTTCTTCTAATTCTCGTGCTTCTATGACTCGCTCATCAACCCCTTCAAAACGTCCACAAACTAACGTTACACCCGTATCACGAGCCAAGCTATGCGCGTAAGCTTGGTCAAAAGGGCGTCCACGTGGACTCATCAACAATCTTGGCGAATCCTGTGGACAGCAATCAAGAGCAGCCGCCAATACATCCGCCCGCATTACCATACCAGCTCCCCCACCAGCAGGTTTATCATCAACGCTATGGTGTTTGTCTAAAGCAAAATCCCTAATCTGTACCGTCTCCAGTGACCAAATTCCACGCTCTAAAGCTTGCCCTGCTAAAGAATACCCTAAAAAACCAGGAAACATTTCAGGATAAAGGGTTAAAACGCGCGCCTGAAACTTCATTTTATTTCTTATCCTTATTTTCTTAAACAGACTCTTAATAGCAAAAATAGCACAAACAAGACTTTTAACGCTATAGCGTTAATTTGAGTCTCCTTGATCTGCGCCATATTCAATACGATCCTTCTAAATACTTGCACTAAAAAAGACTCTAAAAATTCAGGACTATTTCGAGATAAAGTGCTTACAATATCTGCTCAAAAGAGCATTTTTAATATTTTCACACATTCCACTTTGTTATTGACGAAATTCATCTGTTGTTTTTTACCTTCATCTTTATTTTTAGATTCAAGCTATTTCCTTTTTATCATTGTCTCCCCCATCAATTAAACCAGCGGCCATGGAATCAACAACAAGAAAACCAGAATCCATACAAATTTCTGGTACCGCCGCCTTACTAAAGGGAATAAGAACTCTTTTACCTGTATTCAAACGTATTTCAAGCAAATCACCAGCCCCGAAATTAAAAAAACCACACACTTCACCTAAGATTTTTCCCCCACAATCTTGGACACACAAGCCTATTAAATCGACTTGATAAAACTCATCCTCCATCAAATCATCAATTAATTGATCGCGCGCCACATAAAGGCGAATACCTTTTAAAGACTCAGCCGCATTACGATTTTCTACCCCTTTAAAACGTACAATCGCCTTATTTTTTTGTATGCGAAGAGTTACAATTTCATAAGAACGCCCCATATCATCATAAAGAGTGCTGTAAAACTTGAAACGCTGTGGCTCAGCACTTAGAATTTTAACAAAAACATCTCCTTTTATACCATGAGGCATACCAATAATGGCAAGATAGACTTTATTTTTAAGCTTTTCTTTATTATACTTCATGCAAAAATATTATCTCTCAAAAATGAACCCTTCAATCTTATAGTTTTCTATTCAATCTTGTTGCCATATGAGACAATCTTCTAAAAGACCTTTCTTGGTAACAAAAACAAATTAATAAAGGAGAAAGTCTTATGGCAAATATTATGCTATTTTACAAAGATATCACACCAATCAACAAAATTTCCCATAAAAATCTAAAATTTGCTCCTCCAAGTGATATGTCTTTTGCCAAGGATACTCATTGGGTTCCTTTAGCAAGTACTGAATATTTTCAAGCAGCACTAGACTATCCTATTTTATTTATGTGCGCCGAAGATGAACAAAAAAAACGGCACTACACATCCGCAGCTCTTGTCGGTCTTTCTAATGACGAAAATGACTATATCGCTTCTGATAAAAGTTGGAAAAACAATACTTATGTTCCTGCTTTTGTCCGTCGCTATCCTTTTGTTTTGGCACAAATTAGCAATGAAAAAGAACTTTCTGTCTGCTTTGATCAACAGTCCGGTATGTTTAATGAAGTTGCAGGAACAGAACTTTTTAATTCCGATGGCTCTATTTCTCCTTTTATGGAAGAACGTATTCGCTTTCTTGAAAGTTTTAAAATCGCTATGGAGAAAACCTCTGAGTTTATTGATGTTCTTGTAGAAATGGATCTTCTAAGCCAAAAATCCATCAATGTGAAAAACGATAAAGGTCTCTCAGCGCAATTGGAACATTTTTGGGTTGTTGATGAAGAAAAATTGAATAAATTATCAGCAAGTCAACTTGCCAAACTTCATAAAAATGGCTTTTTAGGATTAATTTTTGCGCATTTGATGTCAACACACAATCTTGTGAAAATACTCTCTCTCAAAGGTGAAAAGCAACTTATCAATCGTGAAGAGCAACCCCAAAACAAGAATGGTCATTCTAACGATGAAAAATCTAAAAAGAAAGAAACTCTCAACTAGATAATGCCCATCAAAAACGACAAGAGAAAAGATGAAAATATTCCTCTCATTCCAGCAGACCATGCACTTTTAAACGCAAGGAAAAATTGGTTAGAGTGTCTTACCCAAACACGTCGTATGTCAGCACAAACAGTGCAAGCCTATGAACGTGATACGCGGCAATTTTTGTCTTTTCTCTGTCAACACTTAAATCATACACCAACCCTTACAGATCTTGCTCATTTACGCATCAGTGACTTGCGTGCTTATCTTGCTTATCGGCGTACAAACAATGTAAGTGCTCGTTCTTTAAGCCGCGGAGTAGCAGGCATCCGTTCTTTTTTCAAGTACCTATCACGTGAAGGAATCGTCAATGTTCCGGCGGCTCAGCTTATCCGAAGCCCCAAACACCCAAGATCGCTCCCAAAACCTTTAGCGATCAAATCAGCACTTCACATAGTCAAACAAGAAAACCAGCTAGAAAATGAACCTTGGATTAGCGCTCGTAATGCGGCTGTCCTCATGCTTCTCTATGGCTGTGGAATGCGAATATCAGAAGCCTTAAGCCTCACACCAGAACAATTTTCTGATCCTAAAAAAACAAGTTTATTTATAACAGGAAAAGGCGGCAAAACACGCCTTGTTCCTCTCATCAAAATTGTTTACGAAGCTGTACAAAATTATCTCAAATGTTGCCCATATCCTTTAGTGGATAACCAACCCATATTTCGCGGGGCACGAGGCGGTCCCCTACAGCCCGCCATTATTCAGAAAACTGTACGCAACTTACGAGCAAGCCTTGGTTTACCAGAAACTGCAACGCCTCATACACTGCGCCATTCTTTTGCCACCCATCTTTTATCACGGGGGGGAGATTTGCGCACGATTCAAGAACTTCTTGGGCACGCTAGTCTTTCCACCACACAAATCTATACCCACGTCGATACAGACCATTTGTTAAAAATCTATCAAAAGGCCCATCCCCGTTCCTAAAAACGTCTCATCAAAAAATTAGAGTGTTTCAACCTCAAGTGCCAAAGCATGAACACAAGTAGCTAACTCTTCTTGTAAAACTTTATAAATCGCTCGATGTATTTCTACGCGTGTCATATTAGAAAAAGAAGAAGATAAAATTTTCACTCGAAAATGTGTTTCTCCTTTACCATCAAAAGCATGTTCATTATGAGGATGCCCCTCATGAAGATGACTTTCGTTAATCACTTCAAGCTTTTGCGGATGAAAAGCATCCTGAAGCTTTCTCTGAATTATTGTTTCTATAAACATTTTTCATTCCTCAAACAAAATGAACGTGCAAAAATACACCTTTTTCATAATAGAATAAGTGTGAAAACAAATTTTTCAAAAGTCAATTCTTGTAAAATTAATCAATTTTGCATAAACCAATAATATGACAATAACATCTAAATTATTCGATTCAATTCGCATAAGCTCAAATAAAAAACAAAAAGCTGAGCCAGAAGCACAACAGTGTCAGTGGGAAGGTTGTGAAAAAACAGGGTCCCATAAAGCACCAGCAGGTCGAAATCACGAAGGACAATATTTATATTTTTGTATTGAACACGTACGCGCCTATAATAAAAATTTTAATTACTTCTCTGGTCTTAGCAATAAAGATATCGCAAAATTTCAAAAGGATGCTCTCACAGGACATCGTCCGACATGGCCTACAGATCTGAGCAATGGTACATCGAAAAAAACAGCCGCGAATTATGCAAAGATTCGCTCTGGCACAGCTGCCTATCAAAATCGCATGCGCGATCCCTTCACGCTTTTTACTGGGCAGCATTCAAGCAATAAGTTCTCACGAAAATTAAAGCCCTTAGAAGCAAAAGCTTTTGATACACTGGGACTACAGGCAAACGCTTCAGCAGAAGACATCAAAATGAAATATAAAGAGTTGGTAAAAAAGCACCATCCTGATTCCAATGGTGGTAATCGTGCTTCAGAAGAGCGCTTTCGTGATGTTTTACATGCTTACAATTTGCTAAAAAAGTCTGGTTTGTGCTGAAAACATGCGCTTATATGAGTCTATTTTCATTTAGACCATCATTATTTGCGCAAAATGTTACTTTTTTGCAAAACATTATAGAATACGTAAAAAAATCTTTCTTCAATATCTAAGGCTCTCATTATAGAGCATTGCATAAATACTTTAACTCTTGTATCGTTTCTAATGAATAAATAGCGTCCTCTCCCTTTCAGAAACATAATGACAAATCTTACCGTTGAAAATTTGCCCGATATTACACTTTGTGCTCGCGATCTATTTCATATTGAAACAGATCTGAAAGTCCCTGCTTTTAGCACAAAAAGTCCCCATGTTCCTGATATCGATCCTGATTATCTTTTTGATCAGCAAACAACTTTAGCGATTCTCGCAGGTTTTGCCTTTAACCGCCGTGTAATGGTTTCTGGCTATCACGGTACAGGGAAATCAACGCATATTGAACAAGTTGCTGCACGTCTTAACTGGCCTTGTCTTCGCATTAATCTTGATAGTCATGTAAGTCGTATCGATCTTGTAGGAAAAGATGCTATCGTTTTAAAAGATGGCTTACAAATCACTGAATTTAAAGAGGGCATTTTGCCATGGGCTTATCAAAATAATATTGCTCTTGTTTTCGACGAATATGATGCAGGGCGTCCCGATGTTATGTTTGTTATCCAACGCGTTCTTGAAACCTCTGGAAAACTAAGCTTACTTGATCAAAGCCGTGTCATCTCTCCCCATCCAGCATTTCGTCTTTTTGCAACGGCAAACACCATTGGTCTTGGTGATACAACCGGTCTCTATCATGGTACCCAACAGATCAATCAAGCTCAAATGGACCGCTGGTCTATTGTTACGATACTCAATTATTTACCCCATGATAAAGAGGTTAATATCATTTGTTCAAAGGTCAAATCTTTTCAAACGGCTGAGGGAAAAAAGACAATTTCACAAATGGTTCATGTTGCTGATATGGTACGCCAATCTTTTATCAATGGAGATCTTTCAACTGTCATGAGTCCACGTACCGTCATTACTTGGGCAGAAAATACAACAATTTTTCAAGATGTCGGCTTTGCCTTCCGATTAACCTTTCTCAATAAATGTGATGAACTCGAACGTGCCACTGTTGCAGAATTTTATCAACGCGCCTTTGGACAAGAGCTTCCCGAATCACTCATTCATGGTGTTTCGCCTTAAGGAATCTGTCACTCATGGCTACCGATATTGGCGACAACAAAAATCTGGCAAAGGACTCTTCCAACAACACTCTTAATGCTGAAGCTTTTAAAAAAGCACTTTCCACCTGTATGCGTGCAATTGCAGGCACAAACAACCTTGAAGTTTCCTTTAGTCATAACCGACCATCTTTAAGCGAAAGTTGCGCGCGTTTACCAGAATTACCTCAATACGCAACGAATAAAGACATCACCATTACCCGCGGACTAGGTGATTCCATGGCTCTGCGCAAAGCATGGCATGACAACCGCATTCACATGCAATTTTCTCCACCAGAATCAGAAGCACGTGCTATCTTTGATGCCCTCGAACAAACACGTGTTGAAGCAATTGGCACTTTAGCCATGGAGGGACTTGCAAAAAATCTTGATATCATGCTCGCCGATAAATACAAAAGAGCCCATTATCATAAGATTAGAAACCAAAGTGAAGCCCCCATCCAAGAAGCGATTGCACTTTTATTGCGTGAAAAAATAACAAAGCGCACAGCTCCAAAAGAATCAGGTCCTGTCTTAGAATTGTGGCGTCAAGAACTCGAACAAAAAGCAGCAGCAGAACTCAATGAACTCCCACATCATATTTACAACCAACAAGCTTTTGCACAGATTGTTCGCCAAATGCTTGTTACACTCAAAATGACAGTGCAACAAGCTGAAGCTTCTAACAGTGAAAACAATAAAAAATTAAAAAATGCGTGTGAACCTCAAGACCAAAGAGAAGAAGAGAGTAAAAACAAAAAACACGCTCAAAGTGAAGAACAAACCAGCACTGAACAAGAAAGTGATGTGCAAGATGATGGAAAAACACAAGCGACACAATCAAACAACAATGATCAAGCTGACGGCGAGCAAAAAAATGGACCTTGGCAAGAAAAGCCGAGCAAACCCAAACACCTTTTTTCTGATTCGGAACAAATGCAAAGACTTGGCAATTATAAAATCTTCACCCGTCAATTTGATGAAATTTTGGAAGCAACAGATTTTTGTTCTGAAAACGAGTTAGATCACTTACGCCGTTATCTTGATAAGCAAATCAATCATCTGCAAAACATCGTTGGACGTTTAGCAAACCGTCTCCAGCGCCGCTTGATGGCGCAACAAAATCGCAACTGGAACTTTGACCTTGAAGAAGGATATCTTGATACAACACGGCTTCCACGTCTAATTATTGACCCCATGCAACCCCTTTCTTTTAAAATGGAAAGCAACACCCAATTTCGGGACACAGTTGTTTCACTCCTCATTGATAATTCTGGCTCAATGCGTGGACGCCCCATTAGCGTTGCTGCAAGTTGTGCTGATATTTTGGCACAAACTCTTGAACGTTGTGGTGTCAAAGTTGAAATTTTAGGTTTTACCACCAAAACTTGGAAAGGGGGCAAATCGCGCGAACAATGGCTTACCCAAAACAAACTCCATAATCCTGGACGCCTCAATGATTTATGCCATATCATCTATAAAAGTGCTGATACCCCATGGCGTCGCGCACAACGCAATTTAGGTTTGATGATGCAAGAAGGATTATTAAAAGAAAATATCGACGGAGAAGCTTTGATTTGGGCTCATCAACGCCTTTTATCACGGCGTGAACAACGTCGCATCCTCATGGTCATTTCTGATGGTGCTCCTGTTGACGATTCGACACTATCGGTCAACTCCAGCAATTATTTAGAAAAACACTTACGCGCAGTGATTCAAGAAATCCAAACACACTCCCCTATCGAACTCATTGCCATTGGAATTGGTCATGACGTCACACGTTATTATCAACGTGCTGTAACAATTATGAATGCTGAAGAACTCGCCGACGCCATAACAAAACAATTAGAAATACTTTTTAGTGATAAAAGAACTCATATTCATAAGAAATAAACCTGCCTTGAATCAGCAACGATTACATTTTAAAAAATTATCTCTATCATTAAACCATCGGAATTTGATGACTAACAACCTGAGAAGATAATCCCACAAATTGAATATCGAACTTTAAGGAAGCTTCTACTTTACTGGATGCATTATGAATCCTAAAAGAAATGCTCCAACCATCTTCAAAATTATAATGAGTTTGTTTTTACTTTCTGGTTTTAGTGCAACGGATAAAATTTTGCTTGGAATTTTCCATTTACGACCATATCCTAGAGTGCCATTCAAATTAAAAGACTGAATAATAACCCGTTTTTGTTTAGATCTTGTATCTATCATAATCTTATAAAAATCATAAGAACCTATAACATACTGAAACAATAGCTTCACAAATTTATCTTGATAATCTAAACAAAGCCTTTGAAGTTCTTTAGAAAAAGCTTCTAGGATTGGAAGATAAACTCTGCTGTCTTTATCCTCTATATCTCTAAAGAACATCTTCTTATCTCTAAGCTCTGCTAAATAATCAAAAATAGGACTAACTTCATTGAAATAAACGCTGCTACAAGAATAACCTGTCCATTCTTTACCAAAATCTATTTTACTGGAAAGGCGAGGATGTTTGATAGCGCTATGATTATGTTTTGCAGAAATACCAATAGGATTTTCAGGAACTTTTAAAATAATATCACGGACATCTCCTTTGATCCCAACAAAATCTTCCTGAAGAACAATAGTTTTCGTGTTTCTAATATTTTTATCATGTAACTGTAAAAAATGGCTGCTTCAATAGAAGCAAGATTTAAAAGCCTTTTTTCAGTATCATTAAATAAATTATAAAAAGACTCCGCTATTTGAAAAGACGAATTAAACTCTATAGAAGCCTTTGTTGCTTTTTTAAAACCCATAGCCAAAGCATATTCAAAGGCTTTTCCATTTTCTACCTGATTCATGCAATTTCCTAAAGATCCTTACTCAAAATTACGAGTTCATTTGATTTTTTATTGTTTCCCATACCGTAAGTCCATTCAGGATTAAGTATTGTATGTCCTTTATAAAGTTCTCTAACTTCCACACAATCATTATAAGATAAAACCCATCCTTGACGCTTTCTCAAAAGTTCAGCAAGAGCTTGATGATCAAAAGAATTATGTTTATCGCCTTTGTGACCGTAAAGTTTTTGATTAATAAGGTACGGAGGATCACAATAAAGAAAATCGTTAGAGTGTTTAGGAATACTTTCTGTAAAATCTCTGTGTTCCACTATGAAGTTTTCAATCTTAAAATCTTTAAGCCGTTCAATAGAACGATAATTGAATCGGGGGTGTCCTGGAGACATACCACCAGAAAGTGTCGTTCCGGAAAAAGAAGAACGATTAAGAACAAAAAAACGGCAGCAATCTCTAATTGATTTTTAATATTCCCAAAAGTTTTTTGGAGATTATAAAACATTACAGGAGTCATATCTTCATATTCTCTCACTTTTTCTGCAAGAGCTGAAGCATCTTTCAAAAGCATCTGCCAAAAAATAACAAGCGGCTTAAAAGCATCATAAGCATAAACCCTTGTTCCTCTTTTTGCTAAGGTTAATTCAATTGAACCGCCTCCTACAAAAGGAGAACATAAAGTTTTCTGTTTCCTTATATAGTTATTAATAATCATAGGAACAGCACGACTTTTCCCTCCCGGATAACGAAGAGGTGATTTTACAATAGGCAACTCCCTAGTCTCTCTCTGTTTTTTCAAGGAAGTTAATACAAAATTATCAAATAAAGCCTCTGTATGATCTGTTTGATTTATCATTTTATTCATACTATCAGCTCCAAGTATCGCATTTCTAACCTACAATTACCTAAAATAAACACTCGAAGCGTTTGCCAAATTCTACAGAGATCGCATTATAACAAATTGTAAATTCATTAACATATCTGCACAAACATTTGTTACTAAAATAATGATAAATATCAGTATAACCAAATTTTAAAACTGTCAAAAAAGACTTGATACCATTGGTATTTATTTTTCTATTTATATACTACCCAAATGTATATCGAAATGTTTTTTCCTTTATAAGAACCAAGTTTCTTATAGCTCAAATAATCATAAGTAAGACATCACAACTCTTAACAAAACATTTTTGATCCTTTATAAAAGCTTTATTATCTGTTTTTAATGCTGATAAGATGCTCTTATCCCATACTGAATCAGTCAAAACCATTTCCTTACACATCGTAAGCATAGATGATGTATGGATAAATACAACTTGAGAAAAGAATCAAAATATCTCTTATAAATCCGCTTAAATTCTGCCCTTAGAGGACATAACTCCCCTCCCCTCTTCTTTAGCAAAACAAAAGAACAAAGACCATTATTTGTTACAAACAAAAGAAGAATCATCCTTTGAAGGACTTTGATAAAGAGGAAGCTTTACAATATTAAGAATTGTTCCATAAGGAATCAACATAAACAGGCTCATAATAATTTTTACCGAAAAATCACCAAAAGCAAGCGATAACCAAACTGGCATGCCTATCCCTCCCAAAACAGTACTCTCCACTAGTGAACTATCAGCATAGCCTGTTATCTTATCAAGAACAGCAAACGAGCTAGAAAAAGCAAGAGCAAAAAACAGCACTGTATCCAAAGCTGAACCAACCAACGCTGCTGCTAAAGGTGCTTTCCACCATGTTTTACGTCGCAAAGGAGTAAAAACAACAATATCAAGGAGTTGCCCAAATAAAAATGCAAAACTAGAAGCAAGTGCAAGCCGTGGTGTCGCCAATATCCAAGAAACAAAGACACCCGTAAAAAAACCAGCATAAACCACACGCCGCGCAGCAGATGGACCATAAAAACGATTGGTCAAATCATTGATTAGAAAAGCAAATGGATAGGTAAAAGCCCCATAAGTCAACAGCTCATTCAAATCAAACCAATAGACAGGATATTGAACTAAAATATTAGAAGCCGTGACAGCAAGGCACATTGCAAAAATAGAAAAAACAACATACCTTTTCTTTTGCTGTTCTAATAAAGGACCGCTTGAAGACATTTTTTTTAACCTGGGATATGGAACCAATAAAACAGAGCGATCAAAAAGAAAAAAGCCAAAAACAATAACGCTGAAAATTACGCTGCTTGTTCAGCCTTCTGCTCACCTTCTTGCTCAGCTTTTTTCTTAACGATTTGGCGTTTTAACAAACGCGCACGTTGTGACAACTCTTTATCGTCTGCTTTAATCAAAAAACCATCAAGACCACCGCGGTGCTCAACAGAACGCAATGCACTTGCTGAAATACGCAAGCGATAACTTTGCTGTAACACCTCTGAAATCAATGTCACATTGCAAAGATTTGGTAAAAAACGACGCCGAGTCTTATTATTCGCATGGCTAACATTATTACCATACAGAACCGTCTTCCCTGTCAATTCACATGCACGAGACATAAACTTCACCCTTAAACTCTAAGAAACTTTCAAATCCCCATACCCAAAGGACACAATGAACGCAAAACACGCGCAATGCAACCTTGAACGGGCATCATTGGGAAGTTTCTTTCTAATAGGGGGTCGACAACAAAAGGTCAAGTCTTTTATAAAACCTTTTTCATTTCTTGTTGGCTCATTTTTCATCTTTTTCCTCAATAAGGCGTGCAAATTCCACCAAAACGCGTACAAAATGTTTTTTTTAATATATACCATGTTAGAATAAAACCCTATTGTCCCGAAAGGAAGCACAAATCATGAGCAAAAAAGAGCCCCCCATGACAAAGCTTCAGGGAAATTCTTGCCGTTTTTCTTCTTTTTTATTTGGAACTTTATGTATTTGTTTTTTTCTTCTCTTCAGTGCATTAGGTATATGGCAAGTACAACGGTTAAACTGGAAAACAAATCTTATCACCAGTACCAATCAGCGCATTCATTTGCCCCCCATAAAAGCCCCTCCAAAAAATCAATGGTCAGATGTTACTTTTGAAAAATATGAATATCAACCTGTTATTATCACAGGAAAATTTTTAACAGATAAAAATATTTTAGTCACTGCTGCCGCTCAAAATACTACAGGCTATTGGGTTTTGACTCCTTTAAAAACTGCTGATAATACACTGATCTTTATCAACCGTGGCTTTATCCCCATGGATGAACGTAACAATTTTCAAAACTCAGAGCAATCGCATACAAATGCCTCATCTCAGCAAAATTCTACCACGGACACAGAACAAACAACGATTATAGGTTTATTACGCATGAGTGAAAAAAATGGATTTTTCCCGCGTAAAAATAATCCTGACAAAAATTTATGGTATACGCGCGATCTCCCGGCTATGGCACAAAAACTTGGTTTGTCCACTGTTGCTCCTTATTTCATTGATGCCAGAAAAACATCTCCACAAGCAAAACTTCCCGTCGTTGGTCTTACGATTATTCATTTTCGAAATAATCACCTCGTTTATGCAATCACGTGGTTTATTTTAGCTGCTGGTGTGTTAGGAGCTTTTCTTTTTCTGCTACGGCAAAAAAACTAAAAAAAATACCTCTTCCATCTCAAGTAACAAAAATTTTTAGAATCTTGAAAACTGATAAAGAGAATAAAAGCTACCAACTTGCGCCTTTGTTAAATTAAAGATCATAGGCATACAATGAACTTTATACCATCCACAAAAGATTTACGCGACACTCTTCAAAAAAACATCATAAAATAAGGGTTGATTCATTAAAAATGTAATGCACAAAAATTTAAGGCAATGCATTATCTCCACTCTTAAAAAAATTCATTCTAAAAAAACATTGTCATAAACGCTTTTAAAAAATATAAAGCCAAATTTTAAAATAATAGGAAAGAAGAGCACTCATTATAATTTTATATTCTTGCTTCATTATATTGTTTCCCATTTCAGAGATTACTCCAATTGATATACGCAATACTTTCGCCTTCATCTAATATAAAAGCTAATATAGCAGAGAACATACGGATACATTTTTTGTTTCACAACTGCTATGAAGATGAGATATTGAGTTATAAGCAACAAAAAAATATTTAATGTCTCAATGAGACTTTTATACCTATCACCACACCTCAAATGAGAGGTTTTTACAGGATAATAGAAAAAGGTGAATCATCCTATATTCTAAAAAGACAGTTTATCCTTTCAGTGTATTTTGCTAAAGGCTTATGCTATAAACGTATAAGCGTGTTTTACTAGAATTTTAACTCTTTCATTTTTAAGGCTTCTGTTATGGGTGTTGTTGCCAAAAATTTTCCCATACCTGATCTTCATCGGGTTCATCGTGTTCTCTTTTCTGTGTCTGATAAAACGGGTGTGGTTGCTTTTGCACAAGCTCTTCATGCTACTTACAATGTTGAATTAATTTCAACAGGAGGAACAGCCAAAACCCTCATAGCGGCTGGTTTACCCGTAAAAGATGTTGCTGAAGTTACCGGATTTCCTGAAATAATGGATGGGCGTGTAAAAACACTCCATCCTTTGATTCATGGTGCTTTGTTAGGGGTAAGAGAAGATCCTAACCATAGGGAAGCTATGGAAAAGAACAGCATTCATGGAATTGATCTTTTGGTGGTGAATCTTTACCCTTTTGAAGAGACGATCCTTTCGGGAGCTGATGGGCAAACGATTCTTGAAAATATTGATATCGGTGGACCGGCGATGATTCGCGCCGCGGCAAAAAATTATGCTTATACCGGTGTTGTAACAGCGATAAAAGATTATGATTCGATTCTAGCTGAATTAAAGCAGCATAATGGATGTTTAAGCTTATCTATGCGTCATCAGCTAGCAATGCGCGCTTATGCACACACCGCTGCTTATGATACGGCAATAGCATCATGGTTTGCACGGGATTTAGAAATTGAAACTCCATCGTGGCAGAGTTTTTCTGGTCATCTTGAAAACGTTATGCGCTATGGAGAAAATCCACATCAACAGGCAGCATTTTATCGCAATAATGAAAAACGTTTTGGTATTGCAACAGCAAAACTTTTACAAGGCAAAGCGCTTTCTTATAACAATCTGAATGATACAGATGCAGCCTTTGAACTCGTGGCAGAATTTGATCCGCAAAAAACCGCTGCTGTCGCTCTTATTAAACATGCCAATCCTTGTGGTGTTGCGGAAGGAGAAAATTTGAAAGAAGCTTATTTGAAAGCTTTTATGTGTGATAATGTATCGGCATTTGGTGGAATTGTTGCTTTAAATCAAATCCTTGATGAGGAATGTGCTGAAGAGATTGTTAAAATTTTCACAGAAGTGATTATTGCTCCTGATGCCACAATGGCGGCACGTGAAATTATTGCCAAGAAAAAAAATCTTCGTTTGCTCATTACAGGTGGAGTTCCTGATCCACGCTGTGGAGGACTTCTTGCGAAAACACTTGCAGGAGGTATTTTAGTGCAATCACGTGATAACGTGGTAGTCGATGATCTTAAATTGCAAGTAGTGACAAAGCGGGCACCAACTCAAGATGAAATGCGTGATCTTCAATTTGCTTTTCGTGTAGCAAAGCACGTTAAATCAAATGCTATTGTGTACGCGAAAAATAGCGCAACAGTTGGAATTGGAGCCGGACAAATGAGCCGCATCGATTCAGCCAAAATTGCTGCAAGTAAAGCAGCAGAAAGTGCGCAAAGAGCAGGCTTAATAGAAACTCTCACAAAAGGATCTGTTGTTGCATCAGATGCATTTTTTCCTTTTGCAGATGGTTTATTAGCAGCAGCTGAAGCAGGAGCAACAGCAGTTATTCAACCAGGAGGCTCCATGCGTGATGAAGAAGTTATCGCCGCTGCTGATGCACAGGGGTTAGCGATGGTTTTTACAGGAACACGTCACTTCCGCCATTAATAATTTTGCTGCTTTTCTTTTCGTATGAGACAAATGTTTCAAGGAATTTTTCATAATTATCGTATGACTATTGATAACTGTTGAAATGGAAGCAGTTATTCAATCCAAAGAATCTACACGTGAAGAAGTTTATCACCGCAGAAAATGCACATAATTTAGCCATTGATTAGGGATAAGATGTTCTTGTTGATATTTTTAATGGTTACCCTTTCGCATGAGGAAAATGTTAAAGGGATATTATCTTGTATGTAGATGCATACCTGCTATGATATTATAACACAACTCTTTTTAGTAATATACTCTATTCTTAAACTAAAGAGTGTAATGAAAAGTTTGAGTAGAGGATATGAATATTCTACGTTTTTATAGTAATTGGCGCCGTTATCGTCGAACCGTTAATGCGTTAAGTCGTCTTTCAACATATGAACTCAGCGATCTTGGAATTTGTCGAGGTGATATTGATTCAATTGCACGACGTTATTCGCGTAAATCTTTATGAAAATTGTTTGAGATATTTGAGAGAATGCTTTGCTATAAAAAAGTGCGCATTTTGTGGTTTGTTATTATGACTTCATTTTTAGTATAATAACAAAGAGCAGAAGGGTTATTTTTCTTGGCCATTGTAATGTATTGTTTCTCGAATTTTCAATGCTTCTGTGATGTACAACATTTGATTTGTAATAATAATTTAGCGTTATTCATATTAAATTAGAACCCCGAATACCGTAAGTTTCTCTCATTTCAAATCTATGTATGTTGAATCAACCAAAACCATTCGCCTGCACGTTACAAGCGGGGGGAGCTGTATGGATAAAAGCCATTAAGAAAAGGCTAAAAATGCCTCTTATGAACCATCTCTAGTGCCAAGAACTGTTACAAACATTGGACACTGATAAATAGTGTGATAGTGCCGAACTGCTCTTTCATAAGCATAAAGATGGGGGGTGCTTAATGGATTTACCGTTATACCCATCACGGGCATCGTCGCAAAATAGGCTTGGAAGCGTTAAGGGATTTTTCTTTAAAATAAGTCCGTGAATATACAATAGCGCTCTGTTTTTCGTGAGGAGTGTAGCCCTATTAATGCAACTCTCTCAGAGAGAAATATTGATCCCAACATCACACTTAAAAACTTATCGAAGATAAGCAACTACTTAATTTTCTCTCCATATCTTTAAAGGATCAAAATCCTTAACTAGTACTCATCTGTCAACAAGGGTCTTTCAAAAACTTTTTTTCTGAAGCCAATCCCTTTAGCATCACCTCATGAGATTCTATGAGCAAACCTTGCCTAAAAACATCCAACCCATACTCCCAAAAAATGCTTCGTGTATAAAATTGATATGATCTTCAAATTTTGAGAATATTACCACAATAAACAATAATGTTTTGCGACACGCAATATAAAACGCAATATACTATGGGTTGGAACAATGTTCTAATTTTTTATCAAACGCTTTACGGATAAAACGCCAACGAACTTTTTCCTGAAATGCAGGACGAAAATATAAAACAATCTGTTGTGTCCGTTGTGGACCTGTTAATTCTGCAAAATCAATCGAATCTTCAAGACAAATATCTGCGTCAGGCGATATAAAATACCATATTTGTTCGCTCTTCACGTTCTCGTTCTTTACGGCTAAACACACACGTTTGCCATCATAGTTAACTTCAACTTGTGGATGAAGATGAAATCGAACAGCAACATAATTTTGTTCATTTTGCACACTCTTGTGTCTCTTTCTCCCTTTACTTGGCATAAAAAAGCGATCAAAACCTTCGATCGTATCTCCATTTGTCGCCAAAATAAGACCACGCTCATGAATAAGATTAAAGGGTCGCACATAACCATTATGACTCGCAATAAAACCCGTCTTCTCTGAATCATCTATACGGCACACTTGAACATCTGTTGGTCCATCAAACAAAAATGGCGCGCCATTTTTCTTTTTATGATAAAAAGAACCCACTGAACAATCATTAAGCGTAGCTGTTGAATGTGCTGCAGTAACACGCCCTAAATGTCGATAATCTTCCCTCCCATCAGGATTAACACCGGTATTGATAATAAAACGGTGCCCTTGTGAAGACATTTCAAAAGACAAACACCCCGAACAAGCCTGCTGTGCTACAGAGCGGGGTGGAAACTTTCCTGTATCTGCAAGCACTGTTGTTTGATTGGCTTTTAAGCGCTGAAATCCTGAATAACGGGCATAACTAAAAGGATGTCCTCCTGTTTCATCAAGCTCCAAAAGTGATGATAACCGTTCCGACACAAGGGGACCAACCCCATTAAAATGGGCCAACGTCTGATCCTCATGGATAAAGAATCGTAAAGCTGGCAACATACGCTCAACAGAATCAATCAAAATACGGGGTGCCGTTTCATTGCTACGCATAAAAAGATGCCGTAACGACAATAAATCCGATAACAAATTCAGCAAAATAACAGGACTACGGGAAATATGCCCACCATCAACTAGGATTTGACGGGAAAGCTCCTCTATAAGCGTCGTTTGTACCTTTTTTTTCACTGCCACAGAAACAGGCAAAGCAAGAGATGCGAATGTCAAAGCCACTGCTGCTTGTAAACGTTGATCATTGTGCTCCATACTACAAATTGTCACGCGCAAATAACGAAATTGCAAACCAAGTGCACGCAAAAAGCGTTTTTCAAACCGCTCACTTGCCCCTTCTAACAACATTTTCGAATGACAAATCCATGAAATCAAGCGCCGCGCCACAACAGGACCACTCCAAGCAAGTCCTTTTACCTTCTTGCCAGCATGGTCAAACCAATCTTCTAAAAGAGAGCGTGCATGTGCAGAAGCTAAATCACTTCCTGCTGCCTCCATATGGCGCAACCAATGAAAATCATGTAGAGCCGCTTCCCATTCTAGCGTTGGTGGAACCAATGAAAACGGCGAAACAGCACCAGAATGAACAATGTGACCAGCAAAAGCAAAACGACCATGATAAAATTCATGCGCCATCATAGAGTCTGCTACATGCAAATCCATGGGATGCGCTAAAATTTTATGAGGACGAAACCCTGAAAATCGCCAACGAAACAATGGTCCAACCCATAAACGCCGCATAACATTCTGTATCGTATCGATACAGGCTGCCACTTTTACCTGAGGAGCTTTTACCGCAACTGCCAAAATTTCATCTCCATTTATGCTGAATCAAATACAATTTCGACCATTTTTGTAAATGAAGCGTTAATTAAGCAATTTTTCGTAAGCGCGCAGCGAAAAAACCATCCATTCCTAAAAATACGGTTTTCTCAGCATCAAAATTTTTATGACAAAAATCCGCAGGCGTTGTCCGTAACACCCCCTCACAAAGCAAATGCTCCAGTGCTCCTATTTCCTCTGGACAAATAGGGTCTAAAACAATGTCATTGCGTGTCGACAAAATTTTCTCAATAAGATCTTCACCTTCTTCTCTTGCCAATGAACAATTGGAAAAAACAATCCGCCCCTCTACCTTCACCAAAGAAATTGCTGCGACAAGCAAATCATATTGCAACGCCGCTAACTTGACGATATCATCCTTCGATTTCGTCCATAAAATATCTGGATGACGACGGATTGTTCCTGTAGAAGAACAAGGAGCATCAAGAAGAACCGCATCAAAAAGCTGTGTGGGATAGAAATTTCTCACATCGCCCTGCCAAATGTGAACTGAAAAATGAAGCCGTTCCATATTTTCTTTTAAACGCTTTATGCGGTTAGCAGAAAGCTCAATTGCAGTCACCTCAGCCCCTTGCAAAGCCAATTGTGCTGTTTTTCCCCCAGGGCTCGCACAAAGATCAGAAACGCGTTTACCCTCAATACTCCCAAGTAAACAAGCAGGCAACGATGCAGCGAAATCTTGAACCCACCAAGACCCTTCACGATAGCCTGGTAAATCAGAAACAGAACACTCCAGACGATTCAATCGAACAGAACCATTGGGCAATACCACACCACCAAGCCTTTCAGCCCATCCACCACTATCAGATTTCACTGTCAAATCGAGAGGGGGTTCCACACTTTGAATTGCGATAATCTGATGTGCCTTTTCTGTTCCATAAGCTGACACTAAAAGTTGTCCAAACCACGCTGGAACACCTTCAATGGTAGGAACTTGTTGGCGTAAAGGCTCTGCCTCACGCGCAACATTGCGCAAAAGAGCATTCACTACCCCTGAAAAACGGCGCATTCGAGGATCAAGTTTCGCCACACGCACAGCTAAATCAATAGCCGCATGATCAGGAATATCAAGATAAAGAATTTGTGCAACACTGATATGCAAAAGATTCTGAAGTGAAAGTGCTTGTGAAGGCAAAGGACGCGCCAAAAAGCGTGAGAGAGCCGCCATAATCTGCCCTCGATGACGCAATGAAGCTGTTAAAATAGCCCGACATAACAAACGATCTCGTTGTGAAAGTTTTAAATATTGTGGATTTCCGTGTTCATTATCTGTCAAACCAGAAAGAGGCGTGTACTTATCAACTACCGCCCCAAAAAGACGCACACATACCTGCCGAACAGCTAATCCTGGAACATTTTTTTCAGACACATGCCCCGCTTTTTTGTGTTTCAAAACACCACCTTTATATCACAGTTTTCTCAAAAGCTCCCTCAATAACTCTATGAACGAGATCTTTTTGAATTTTCATAACGAAGCCAAGAAGGACGTTTTGTAACACGTTGAAAAGAACTGTTTTCCTGTTCACCTAATACATGAGTCTGACCACTATGAAAATCTCCATAGTTCATTCCGCTGCTTTTTTCATGTATAGCGTCTTCTTTATTCCATCCCACACTTTTGGCAAGAGCCCCTTTCATCTCTTCTGCTTGATGATAAAGAGCAGCGATACGATTTGCAGTTGCTGGATGTGTCGAAAAAAGACTATCCGCTCCCTCACCGCTCAAAGGATTAATAATAAACAGATGCGCGGTTGCTGGATTATGCTCTGCTTCTTCATTATATACCCCACGTCCCCCATCAGCAATCTTACGCAATGCCGAAGCCAACCATAAAGGATTACCACATATTTCAGCCCCTCTACGATCCGCAGCATATTCCCGTGTACGGCTAATCGCCATTTGCACCAGCATCGCTGCAAAAGGCGCCACAAGCAATGCAATAAATCCTCCAATTGCCCCTGCGCCATGAGAATCTTCTGAAGAGTTACGCTGTCCTCCCATAAAGAAAGCAAAATTACCAAGCATTGAAATTGCCCCTGCAATCGTTGCGGTTAGAGTCATTGTTAACGTATCACGATGCTCAATATGTGCGAGCTCATGCGCCATAACGCCGGCAATTTCCTCAGCGCTTAACCGCTCTAACAACCCAGTACTTGCAGCAACAGCTGCATTTTGCGGATTACGTCCCGTCGCAAAAGCATTTGGCTGTGCATTCTCAATAACATAAATTTTTGGTTGAGGAAGAGAAGCTTTTTTAGCTAAATCGCTTACAATCTTATAATAAACTGGTGCTGAATGCTGATCAACTTCACGCGCCCCGTACATGCGTAAAACGATTTTATCTGAATTCCAATAAGAAAAAAAGTTTAAACCACTTGCCATCAAAAGAGCAATGACCATGCCACCACCCCCTCCAACAAGATAACCAACTCCCATAAAAAGAGCAGTTAAAAAAGCCAAAAGCATAGCTGTACGCATTATATTCATTACTCAAAAAACTCCATGATAAAAGTCAATCAATACTATATGATGGTGTTTTCTTTCTGCTTTTTCAATGGAATAGGTGTAAAATGAATAAAAAAGATGAGAAAACAAGCAAAAAAAATGCAACTGTCATTAAACAGCAATCTCTTTCTCCCGCAGCACAACGCGCCCTTAAAGAAGCTGAGGAAAGACGAAAACGCGCAACAAAAAAAGAACAACCTTTAGAAAACGGCGGACGCGGCGGCAAAGACCCTTCCCGCTATGGAGACTGGGAAATTAAAGGCCGCGCCATTGATTTTTAAAAAAAACCAGCGCGGTTTAAACAAGCAGCTTTTTAAAGAAAATCCGTTTTTGATAGACAAAAACGGATAATATTTATTTTTCTAAAGCTTTTAAAAACACGTTGATTAAACAACCATGCTTCTTATGCTGTAGCAGATTCTGCTTCAGCCGCTGCCGCTGCTTCTTCTGCCGCTTGCTTTGCTGCTGCTATACGTTCTTGTGCTTTTTTACCCGGTTCACCTTTATGTGGATTATTACGAGTTGGACGCTTTTTCAAGCCAGCTGCATCTAAAAACCGTAAAACGCGATCTGTTGGTTGAGCCCCTTGCGCAAGCCAATATTGGATACGTTCTTCATTAAGTTTCACCCTCGGTCCATCTTTAGGCAACATTGGATCCCATGCACCAACACGTTCAAGAAACCGTCCATCGCGCGGACTACGAACATCTGCAACGACGATATGATAGTAAGGACGTTTTTTTGAACCTCCACGGGACAAACGAATTTTCAATGCCATATTTTATCTCCTATTGTCAGCTCTGGCTTTCGTTTAAATTGACTTTTTTTGTTTTTTGCTCTTCAGCAATAACTTCATGATGACTCACAACTTCTTTAATAATAAATTTTAAAAATCTTTCAGCAAAATCAGGATCAAGATGACTATCTATAGCCAATTGCCGCAAACGCGCTACCTGATATTGCTCACGCAGAGGATCTACTTTAGGCAAATCATAATGGGCTTTTAAGCGCCCAACAGCTTTCGTACAACGAAACCGCTCTGCTAAGATATGAATCAAGGTTGCATCAAAATTATCAATGGATGCTCGTAAATGTGCCAATTCGTTTAATACTGTTTCCTGCATTATATTCCTTTCCCTCTTTACATCTTATTTTTTCTTAGGATGCTGAGGAAAATTTCCCCCATCGACAATGCCATTGGAAAAACCAGGAAATGTAGGTCCACGCTTAGGAAGTCCGGGCAAGAGCTTCCCTCCATTACCATTTTCAATTTGCTTTTGAAGCATTGAGAATTGCTTTGGATCCAATCCCGACAAATCCGGCATAGCTGAAGAATCCCCTCCCAAGTTTCCCATACCACCAAAACCCATTTTGGAACCAAGGCCTCCCAACATTTTTCCCATAAAACCACTTTTTCCTTTACCACCCATGGCTTTCATCATATCAGCCATTTGGCGATACATCTTCAAAAGTTTATTAATATCAGCCGCTGTCGTACCAGACCCCTTAGCAATTCGTTGTTTGCGGCTATGTTTTAAAAGCTCTGGATTCGCCCGCTCTTTCGGTGTCATAGATGAAATAATGGCCAATTGACGATCAAACAAACGATCATCAAACCCCGCAGCCGCAATCTGCTCTTTGACCTTCCCCATTCCTGGCAACATGCCCATAATACCGCCCATTCCACCCAGTTTTTTCATTTTCTGCAACTGTTCTGCAAGATCATTCAGATCAAATTTTCCGGCTTGCATTTTTTTTGCAAAAGCAGCAGCTTTCTCGTGATCCATTGTTTCTGCAGCTTTTTCAACCAAAGAAACAATATCCCCCATTCCGAGAATACGATCAGCAATACGACTGGGATGAAATTCTTCTAAAGCATCTATTTTTTCACCAGTTCCAATTGCTTTAATTGGTTTACCTGTAACAGCACGCATAGAAAGAGCAGCGCCACCACGCCCATCACTATCCATCCGTGTTAAAATAATCCCCGTAATCCCTACACGCTCATCAAAAGAACGAGCAAGATGAACGGCATCTTGCCCCGTCAAACTATCAGCCACCAACATAATCTCATGAGGAAGGGAACATGCTTTAATTTCAGCCAATTCGAGCATCAAAGCTTCATCAATATGATTACGTCCTGCTGTGTCAAGAAGAAGCACGTCATAACCACCCAATTTAGCAGCCTGCACGGCACGTGATGCAATATCAACGGGCAGCTGACCCGCAATAATAGGCAAGCTTGCAAGTTTTGCCTGCTCTCCCAATTGGCGCAATTGCTCCTGTGCAGCGGGACGGCGTGTATCTAATGACGCCATGAGAACTTTTTTATTGTGCTTATCAGTAAAACGTTTTGCAAGCTTTGCTGTTGTGGTTGTTTTTCCCGAACCTTGCAAACCAGTCATCATGATAACAACAGGAGCTGGTGCATTTAAATCACTCAGAACGCTTTCATTTCCAAGAATATGAACCAATTCATCATGAACAATTTTAACCACCATTTGGCCTGGTTTAATTGATTTTACGATTTCGGCCCCAACAGCTTTTTCCCAAACTCTATCGGTAAAAGAGCGCACAACATCAAGAGAAACATCAGCTTCCAATAAAGCGCGACGAATTTCACGCAGCGCCTCTACAACATCCTGATCCGATAAAGCGCCACGTCCCGTCAAATGAGACAGGATAGAACCAAGTCGCTCTTGCAAGGATTCAAACATCATTTACCTCATTGTTGCATAACAAACAAACCAAAATAGCATCCGAGAACGCATCGCGCCGTCGGATGTTGACCTCTGAGATCTCTTTATACCCTTAAACCGGGGTCTCAGTCGGTGGCTCCAAGTTAATTTTGTCACTGAAAGCTTGCTCCTTCAAACAATAAAACCCCAGCTTTGTCAAGTTTTATCATAAAATATCTTTTTATACGAAGAAATAAAAACAACAAATACTATACTTCAAAACTTTCAACTTCAACACGCATAAAACAACCTGTTTCCTGTTCCATGCTCCATAATTTTCCGCTAGAGATATCAAACCAAACCCCATGCAATGTCAAAAAACCTTGATCTTTGCGAAGCTTTATCCACGGAAACGTCTCTAAATTTCTCAACGAATGGCGAATAGAAAGCTGCTCTAATGCCGTCTGTTTTTCTGGCCAAGACAGCGACTTATTATTCAAAACGATTTCTGCTGCTGGAGCTAAGAGACTTATCCATTGACCGATAAAATCATTTGATAATAAAGATTTATATGTCTCATTAAGAGCAGTACGAATGCCTCCACAATGGGCATGACCAAAAACGACAATATGTCTCACCTCAAGCAATTGCACAGCATATTCAAGAGCTGCTGATGTTGCGTGATATTGGTCATCAGGAGAAAAAGGAGGAACCACATTCGCCACGTTGCGCAGAGTGAAAATTTCCCCTGGCTTAGCATCAAAAATCATTTCTGGTACTGCACGCGAATCACAACAAGCAATGACCAAAACTTCAGGTTTCTGCCCCTCTATCGCCAATTGCTGATAATCTGCTATTTTATATAAAAAATGATTGTTTATAAAGTTTTGGTAACCACTTAAAAGTCTTTCTGGTAAATGCGCCATTCTCTCTTTACTTTTGCTTCTTTTTTTACTTTCATTTTGTATAGTTTAAAAAACAAACTATTAACATACAAAAATACTAAAAATGCCCTTTCCTTGAAGCAAAATATTTCTTTAAAGTACAAAATATTACTAAAAATAGCAAAAACAAACTCATTCTTTCCAAATAAAGAGCTATTTTCTTCAGAAAGAAGGTGTTACAGTATATAAAAAATATAATGGTCTGCTTTTAAAAAGAGAAGAAAAGACCCCTTAAGAGCAAAAAGGGAGAGTGAATGTGTTGCAACAAAAAAAAACAGAAACAAAAAACACCCAAGATAAAATAGAACAAATCCTTTTTGCCCAAACCGATGAAGAAGATATTACTTATTATGAAAATGAAGAACTTAAAAAGGCCACAGCCATCGCGGTAAAAGCTTTTAATCTCCATCAGACGGGAAACAACACCATCTGCTTTGAGCAAAATTTAACCCGCAGTAACAGACCTATAACCGTTATCACGCTTGTCAATGATAACAAACCCTTCCTTCTCGATTCTATTTTAAATGTTTTTAATCAACACAAAAACCATATCTATTTGATTGCACACCCCATTATTGATTGTGCTTCTGGAAAACGCATCAGTCTGATGCAAATTCACATCGAGTCATTAAACAAACAGCAAATACAAAAACTTGATAATGAACTCACCTTAGTTCTTGAACAGGTTAATGCTGCTGTACAAGACTGGAAACCTATGCTTGAAGAAGTTGAAAAGCATATTCATGCCTACCAAATAAGTCTTCCCCCGCACTACAAACAAGAAGGCGAAAAAGCCATTGAGTTTCTTCACTGGCTAATGGACGATAATTTCATTTTCCTTGGTATGCGCACTTACAACTTCATCAAACACCAAAAACCCCTAAAATCCTTTACAGCGAGTAATATTGAACTTGGTATACTCACGGATGCTTCTATTCATATTATTGACGATAAAAGCATGAAAAAACCTCCTCAAGAAGTTTTATCCTTCATGGAAAGCGATAATCTGTTTATCGTGACAAAAGCGAACAGCCGCTCCAAAATTCACCGTTCTGTTTGGCTCGATTATATTGGTCTTAAAATCTTTGATAAAGAAAACCAACTCTGTGGAGAATTACGCATTGTAGGGCTTTTTACCTCCTCAGCTTATACACGTTCTATTTTGCAAATTCCTTTCTTAAAAGAAAAAGCCCGAACTATTATTCAACGTCTTGGACACAATCACGCCGATTATTCAGGAAAAGCACTCATCAGTGCTTTAGAAACCTATCCAAGAGATGAAATGTTTCGCTCTGATGTTGATACATTGACAGAAAACACTAAGCTTATTCTACAATTAGATGAGCGCCCACGTTTACGAGTTCTTGCCCACACTGATTCTTTTGGACGCTTTGTTTCTATCCTTGTCTACGTACCGCGTGACCAATATAGCAGCAGCCTGCGTGAAAAAGTTGGCGAACATTTTGTTGAGCTTTATAAAGGTGACTTTTTTGAATCTTATCCGCTATTTTTGGAAAGCACCCTTATACGTGTCTATTATATCATCCATCGCAAAGGAAACGAAACTGTTCCTCTTCACGAGCGCTCCACACTTGAACAACATGTACGTTCGATTGCACGAAGTTGGGAAGACAGGGTTCAAGCCATCGCTCTTAACAAGAAAATAACAGAGCAACAAACACGTCTAGCCAGTGAATTCCCCAACAGCTATCGTGATTTATTTTCAGCTGAAGACGCTATTAACGATGCCGGACATATTCTAAGTCTTCATGATGAAAAGCCCCTTTTCGTGATCTTTTATCACGCACAAAACAAAGAAAAACAGTGCATTTCTCTTCGGCTTTTTCACCGCCATGAAGCACTTGCCCTTTCCAAACGTGTACCACTCCTTGAAAACATGGGGTTTCGCGTTATTGCTGAACAAACCCTTGAATTACCAGATGGCAATGGGCGCTCTGTGTATCTTCATGATATGCAGCTAGAAAGTACTTTCCAACGCTGTATCGATTTTGAAAAAGACGGTCAAAAACACGCCGAAACCTTTGAAGCCATTTGGGCACAAAATGCTGATAATGACGGCTTTAATGCTCTCACCCAAACAGCTGAGCTTGATTGGCATGAAATTGTTATTTTGCGCCATTATGGGCGCTATCTCCAACAAGCTGGAATTCCTTATTCGCAAGATCGCGTTGCCCAAACTTTAAATGCTTATCCTGACATTACTCAAGATCTTTATGCTTTATTTCATTTAAAATTTCATCAAAGCCATACAGAAAAAGAACGGGAAAAAAACCAACAAGTCATTCAAAAGCGCATTGAAGAAAAATTACGGAAAGTCTCTGGTTTAGATGATGATCTCATTTTACGCCGTTATTGTAACCTTATCGAGGCGAGTTTACGAACGAATGCCTTTACACCTCTTCCTGATGGAAGTCCACGGCGTATTTTAGCCACCAAATTAAATCCGCGCCAGATTGAAGGTTTGCCTGAACCGCGCCCTTACCGAGAAATTTTTGTTTATGGACCAGAAGTTGAAGGGGTCCATTTGCGTTTTGGACCTATCGCTCGTGGCGGAATTCGTTGGTCTGACCGTGCATTAGATTATCGCACCGAAGTGCTTAGCTTAGTCAAAGCCCAACAAGTTAAAAATGCGGTTATCGTTCCTGCAGGTGCAAAAGGTGGATTCTATCCCCATCGGCTTCCCCAAACAAATGACCGTGCTGTCATCATAGAAGCAGCACGACAAGCTTATACAGACTTTATAACAGCTTTGCTCTCCATTACAGACAATCTGATTAACGGCAAAATAAGTTCTCCCCACAATGTCATCTGTCATGATGACCCTGACCCCTATTTTGTTGTTGCGGCAGACAAAGGAACAGCAACTTTTTCTGATACAGCCAACGCCATCAGCCAAGCAAACCACTTTTGGCTTGATGATGCTTTTGCCTCTGGAGGTTCAGCAGGTTACGACCACAAAGACATTGGTATTACAGCTAAAGGTGCATGGGAAGCCGTCAAAAGACATTTTAGAGAGTCATTTAATCACGATATTCAAACAACGCCCTTCACCTGTGTCGGTGTTGGCGACATGTCTGGTGATGTTTTTGGCAATGGGATGCTGCTTTCCAAACAAACAAAATTGATTGCCGCTTTTGATCACCGCGATATCTTTATTGACCCAGATCCGAACATAGACGAAAGCTATGCAGAGCGTACGCGTCTCTTCAAACTGCCTCGCTCAAGCTGGCAGGATTACGACCAAAGCAAATTATCAAAGGGCGGTGGTATCTTCTCACGAAAAGAAAAAACCATTACTCTCTCACCTGAAGCAGCACAAGCCATTGGTTTCGAAAAACAAACAGGAACACCCTTTGAAATTATCTCTGCTCTTCTCAAAGCCCCTGTTGATCTTTTATGGTTCGGTGGCATTGGTACTTATATCCGTGCTGCAACAGAAAACGATGCCCAAGTAGGTGATCGCGCAAATGATGCAATACGCATTACCGGAGAACAAGTGCGTGCAAAAATTATTGGTGAAGGAGCTAATCTTGGTGTTACACAACGTGGACGGATTGAATATGTCTTAAATGGTGGTCGATGCAATACGGATGCCATTGACAATTCTGCTGGTGTGAATTGTTCTGATATTGAGGTCAATCTCAAAATTGTTCTTGCATCAGCACTACGTGCCAAAACGTTAACCCGCGAAGATCGCAATAAGCTCTTGAAAAAAATGACGCCTCAAGTCGAGCAACTCGTCTTGCGCAACAATTATCTACAACCCCTTGCGCTTTCTTTGGCGGAAAACCAAAGCACTACTGATTTGCCCTATCAAATACGCTTTATGCACGATTTGGAACAAAAAAAGCTTCTAGATCGTAGAGTTGAAATACTCCCTGATGAGCAAATTTTACGACAAAGAACAACCCAAGGCAAAGGTCTTCTCCGTCCAGAACTCGCCGTTATTTTTGCCTATGCTAAATTGACCTTAAAAGAAGAAATTGCTAATAGCCCCATTGTTGATGATCACTATTTCAATACAGCCTTGCTGAACTATTTTCCAACCCAAATTCAAGAAAATTTTAAGAAGGAAGTTATTAACCATCAATTGCGTCGTAATATTATCGCAACGCTGATTGCCAACGATATTGTAAATCGTGGAGGCCCCACTTTTGTTAATAGACTACACGATGCAACAGAACAAAAGACTGAAAATATTATTCGCGTTTTCATTGCCATCCGCGATGGTTTCGAAATTCCTCAATTGTCTGAGCAAATTGATAAGCTTGATAATAAAATACCCGGTCTTGTCCAAAATAAATTCTACGCAACAATGAACCCAATGCTCTTTGAAACAACCAATTGGGGTTTGCACAACATAGATCTCTCACGTCCATTAGAAGAAATTGTAAAAACAATAAAGCAAGCCCGTAGCGTTATTGAAAAAGAGCTTATGCATTCTCACGACAACGATATTAAGCAAAAGATTGAAGAAAAAGCATTACACTACAGCGAAGAGGGAGCACCAAAAGCATTAGCGAAACAATTAGCCCTCTTGGAAGCTGCTTCAACAATCTGTGATATTTCTTTAATTGCAAAAAAAAGCAACAGTGATCTTATTAAAACCGCAGAGATCTACTTTTCACTTGCGCAAATCATTCGTATAAACCGCATTAACGAAGCAAGTCGTATAATCCCTGTAGTAGATTATTATGATAGTATGGCTTTAAGCCAAGCCAAAGAAAATGTTTCTGAAAGCTTTCGGCAAATCGTTATGAAAATCCTCAAAAATCATGGAAAGAAAAAAGATCCTTTTGACACTTGGAAAAAAACAGAAGAAGATCATATTCACAACATTACAAACCGCATTAGCGCCCTTATTGAAAATGATCTCAATATTTCTCGTTTTACCTTTGCAGCAGGATTGATTTCTCAACTTCAAAATATTGGCTTTCAAACCTAAAGCAAATACAAAACGACCCACTCAATCTCCCGTTCTATCCCACCACTACAACAAACCAACAAAAATAGAGAGCGGGAGTTTGCATTTTTAGGCAAGGTTCCAAAAATAAAAATCTCGCTATTTATCACAATAGAATTGTTTGCAACAATTTCAAAAAAACAACAGGATTTATTTTTCACCCTAAAAACATAAACTTTCAGACTTAAAAGCTGTACAAAACAGCTAAGCTTTTGCTCCGTTCTATCCATCCATGACTAATCAGCAAGGGAAGAACGGAAGCCCTATCCTGCATTTTTAGACAGAGCACTCAAAATAAAAAATAAATTCAAATTTTACTGTCAATTAACCCCATTTCCCCTTGCATATTGCAAATGGGAAAACCGAATAGATAAAAACAGTAAAGAAAGGACTAAAAATGCCCCTCATAAACCGCCCCAAGTGCCAAAAGCTGCAGTAACATTGGGAGTTAGCAAATATAATATGATGGTGTTGCCCCCTAGCTTATTACTCCATAACCGAAAAGATGGTGGTGTTTAATGGCTTTATCGTTATACCATTCATAGGCGACATCGTGAAATAAGAAGCACTGAGAAATATTGTTTTAATAAATACGTAAATATGCAATACAAATATATTCTGTTTTACGTGGAAGACATATGGCTTCATTAAAAAATATCAGAAATAAAAGGATAAGTTTAATCCATTATTTAAAAGATATAACTGTAACTGCTTTTGAAATGCATAAAATCGAATAAAAAATGACAGTAAAGATGGATGTTGATTTTCCCCTTTACAACTTCATATCTTCCTCCAACTAGGCTATTTACTTGTTTTAAGAGGTTACACCCAAACAAATATATGCAATATGCTCATTCCATATATAAAGAAAAAGGTTCCTAACAAAAACCACACCACCTGTATAAAAAGGCAATTCAGCATACTTTAAAATGCCACTTTTTCCATACAAACACTGTTGCTATATGTAGTTTGACATAAGATTTTGTACTAAGTGAAAAGAGGTTGGACGAATTAGGAGTAGGTGGTAATTTTTTATTTTTATAGCTATTTTTTTACCATTAAATACGCATTTTGTTAAAATAGATTTTGACACTCTAAAATTGCAAAAAAAGTATGAAAATCAGAAAAAATCGAAATTTGGTAGTAAAAATGAAAAAAGACTTTGGTACAACACCTAAAGCGGAGCAAGACGACCAAGTTTTAAAAAGCCTAATTTTACCCACCCATTGTTAATGAGCAAGGAAAGAACGGGAGTGCCGTCCGCATTTTTAGGCAAAACACCCAAAATAAAAAATAACGCTTGAAGATTATTGGCTTGCGCGGGAAATAAGTGCTGCAGAGTGTCAAGAAGCTTCATGGACTGAATAAGGACAAGTTCAAATTTTGCTGTCAAATATCCTTCATCATCAAAAGAAAAAGGTCCACTAATACGCACTGCACCACCTGTATGAAAAGTCAATTCACCTTGCTTTAAAAGTCCACTTTTTCCATACAGTCGCTGTTGCCAATTTTTTTCTTCATCTTCAGACTGAAAAGAGATGTCATTTAAAATCCATTTCAAATTGCCATCAATTTTAGGAATATCAACAAAAGAAGATTTTAAAAAAGGAGAAGCATCAAAACCGTCAAAAGTTATATGTCCCGATAAATTATTCTTTTCATGTTTTAGATCAAAACGCAAAAATTCTGCCGTTATTTTTTGAGGCATATCTTGTGGCTCTAACGGCTGAATAATCACGTCATGCGTATTTTGCAAAGATGCCGGATCTTCAATATTTTCTTGTGTCGTTTTTTTATCTGCCGTTTGTGCTCTTAATGCTTCTTGAAGCTTTTGATCTTCAGGGGAAGAGGAAAAAGATGAAATATCAAGCCCTTCAGCTATAAATTTCAATGTTTTACCCGTTTTCCAATAAGGCTCTGTTTCAATCACCAAATTGCGCCAATGCGATACTATGGGAGTTTTTCCGGAAAAAACAATTAATGCAGGAGAATGAACATTAAACTCGACCAAATGAGGTGCGTAAATTGGTGCACCAGCTGTCAAACGCCCCGTCGATAAAGAAACCCCATGTAAAGGCCAAGAAAATTGAAACTTGTCACAAACAACACCGACACGTAAAGGATAACCATCCTTGTGCACATTCTCACATACCGCCGCCATATTATGGGAAGATACTTTTGTGAATATATCAGAAACATAGTCTTCTATTTTACGTGAAAAAAAAACCAGAGTGCGCTATAAATAAATATCAGAGCAAGACAAAAGAGCCCACAAATTAAATAACTCAAAGAAAAACTTTTTTGTGATGATGGTATTTGAAAGGATTTAGACAATATTCAAACTTTCTTTATCTCTTAACTTCCTCCCCACCCTAAAAAGGATAAAGATTCCCAACCACGTTCAGTTTATACACAATCCAACTTCTTAATCGATCGGATTTTATCTACTGATCACTTCAAGAAGCCCCTATACATCGTTCTAAAGTATAGTATCTCATAAGCTTAATAAACAAGATTTTCTTAAAAAAAACCCATTACACCCTTTAACAAAAAACACCTCATGTGTAAAGTTTTACATAGATTTTCTACCTCTGCCTTAAACCATACTGTTTACAGCACAACAAAAATGATAATGAATAGTGTCTCTTAACGATAAAGCCATTGAGCCCCCCATCTTTACGCTTATGGAGGAGCCAAGCCAGCACCATCATTATATTTGGCTAGCCCCCAAATGTTGCGACAACCCTTGACACTTAAGACAGTTCATAAGAAGCATTTTTAGTCTTTTCTTATACAGTTTTTGCCCACACGCCAGCCCCACTTGTGACATGCAAGCAAGAAGTTTTTATTGAGTCAACATACACAGGTTTGGAATGAGAAAACCTTACTATATTCGGGGTTCTCATTCAATATACAAAACCGTGAATTACCTATATAAATCAATGCTTTGTCAACAATCACACAAGTACGGGCGGTGTACAAAAAATCTGGTGTAATGCGCTTTCAAACCATTGGCTCAAAGCTCGATCATAGATTAAACGACCTTTCAAATGTGCACAAGCAGGTTGAGCACCTTTTTCAGTCAATTTATGTGCCGAACGCACGACCAAACGCCGCATCATAGCGCGTGTAAATTCAGCATGAAACTGCAAGCCCCATGCATTGTTTCCATAACGAAAAGCTTGTGTAGGATATGTATTCCCTGTTGCCAAAAGCATTGCCTCTTTCGGTAAATCATAAATACCTTCATCATGGAAATGGTAGACCATCTCTGGCCAATTCATCAATTCCTTCCCTTGTGGGGTTGCTTCTAGTGGATACCAGCCGACTTCAACAGTCCCATCACTTCTTGTACCAACGCGCCCCCCTAGATTTCGCGCTAACATTTGTGCTCCAAGACAAATACCCAAAAAAGGCTTATTTTCCTTTAGTGATAACGAAATCCAATCAATTTCCTCACCAATATAGGCTTCGCTGTCATTCACACTCATCGGTCCCCCTAAAATAACAACGCCGGCATAATGCTCTAATGTATCAGGGAGTTTTTGTCCAAAAATAGGACGATAAATATCAAGAACAAAACCATTTTGTTGTAAAAATTTTCCCAAACGACCAGTATAGGTAGAGCGCCGATGAATAACGACAGCAATCCTTGGTTTGTTATTTTTTTGTTTTTTATCAAGACATCTCTGATTTAAAAACATTTTTTAACCAATCACCTCTGCTACCAAGCAAAACTTTATTTTTAAAACATAAGAGAATAATTTTATTGGATAAGACTAACGATATTTTTTCTTCTAGGTCAATTGTTTCTTCTGAGAAAACATTCGTATTATCACATTGGTGCAATTTAAAATAAACGAAATTTTTTCCTCGATAAAGATGTTTCTTCTTCTGTTTTAACCCCTGGATCATCAACATTTAAGTGAGTTTGACTGAACATTTTTACATCTTTTTCTTTTATATCTTGTTTCTCCACCTGCGCATTATGCAAAAGAGAATCATCTATAGGTGTTAATTTTTCAAGCTTCTTATCTCCAACATCATCACTTTTTCCCATAACATACTCTTTGTCTTGCCTTTTCGACACAATATTGTCCGCCTCTAATGTGAGAGAAGGCATACAAGGAGGCGCCTTCCATTCAAAACAGCCCAAACGTCCACTGATTGGAGAAACCGCTGACCAAGAAGAAAAAATGGACCCATCACACATCCACACTGGATCACGTTCAGCACGAAGTGCTAAAGAAAGCCATTGACGCACAGCACCTTGATTGTTTCCCTGTGCCTCTTCAATATCTGCCAACAATAAATAAACACTTTCCCGTGGATGACATTGTAATGCTTTTTGTGCCTTCTCTCTTGCTAATGCTGTTTCACCAGCATCCAAAGCTGCTTTAGCAATAAGGAAAGCCGACTCAAATGCATCTTTATTATAAGAAGCAAGTGTCTTAGCCCTTTTCAATCGCCCAATGGCTCCTTCTTCTCTTTCAAGATAAAGCGGTCCCAAATCAGGATGAGGCTCCTTTTGCCAAGCCGCTATAATCATTTTATCCGCTTTACGCGTTTCGTTTAATTTATAAAGAATATCAGCAGCAATAACTATTATTGGAACAAAATCAGGCGCCAATTTATGGGCTTTCAAAATAGCTTCACGTGCTTGTACAGGATGTGTATCAAACAAAGAAAGTGCCTGCCCACTTAGTAGTAAAACCTGTATATGCTGCCGCTCTGGAGTCGCGCGAATAGAACGCGGGAGAGCTTTTTGCGTTCTTTCAAAAATAGTAAGTGCCTTATCCCATTTACCCTCAGTACTTAACCGATCAAGCACCGCCTGATGCGCCCATAAAAGTGCTGGCGATAAAGTCAGTGCCTCTTCGGCATATTGTTGTGCTGCCTCATAAGCTTTACTCTTCATCGCTTCACGAAACAAACCATAAAGTCCAACCAGTTTTGTCGGATCTTCCTTTCTCATCTCTTCATAAAGTCCGATGGCGCGAACAGAGTCATTTTGTAAAGACAAGGTTTGCGCTTGTAAGAGTTTTACCAATGGCTCTTGTTTTCCTGCAAGATATTTAGCAACCCGTGCTTCCATTTTTTGCGCAACCATACTATCACCAGCAAAAGTTGCAAGAATCCCCTTTGAAAGAGCTTTGTAACCACGCTTTTGATGGCGTTTATAAAAATAATTGGAAAGAGCACTCGGTATGGAAAAAAAGAAAGACAATAACCACCATAAAAGCACCAGCGTTACAAAAAACAAAATAAGCACACTTAACACTGTAAGCAATGAAGCAGAAAATCTGAAATGCAAAAATGTGAGAACAAAAATACCATTGTGATTAGCAACCCACGTGAAAGCTAAACCGAGGATACAAACAACAAAAATATAAATAAAAACACGTATCATCTTGGGCCTATTTACATCTTTGTTGCTTTAAAAGATCCTTGTTGCACAGACAATAACAATTGCTGCAACAACTGTTGAATAGCAATATGTCTTTCAAGCTGCTTAACAAAATCCATTGAAACATCTTTTGCACTTTGGGGCAATGATTGCCATTCGCTCAAAGCCTTTTCGTAATCACCAGCTTGAATGGCAACTTCCATGCGTGCCGCAATAGCCCCCAGCGTTGTCCCTTCAACATTTCCAATCGGTCGCGAAACAATGAGCCCTTTTATCCACGCTAAAATTCGGTCAAAAAAACCAGCATCTGACGCAACAAGATTTTGCGTACCAACAATTGCATCAGCAACATGAGCAAAATCAACTGAAAGTTGTACTGAACTTGGAAGACCCACAGTAGCTGTTTTTTGCAACACATCAAGTCCATTAATCGAAGGCGATAATTGCCGCAACAGCTTTAATTCATTATTATAAGATCCACCACGCTCTACAGCATTTTTTAATGAACTAATTGCAGTAAAGAGCGCGGTATCTATTTCTTTTTTCTCACTATTTTTAACAGCAGTTTCTTCCTGTAGTGCTTCTAACTGTTGTTTTAACGCAGAAAAATTATTTGCATTGCTCTGCCCAACAGACAAAGCCGTCTCTATATCTTTCGACTTTCTAACAAAAGTTTGTACAGTTTCTTCAAGAGCTTTTACTTTTTCCTCTAAAATCGCAAAAGCTTTTTTGCTTTCTTCTTTCGATAGTTCATCATTTTTCGTTGTTTTAAACTGTTGTGATGGAAAAGAAGAAAACTCTGTTTTTAACGTATCAATTTCTTGAAAGACCCGCCTCAATTGTTCCTTTGTGTCTTCACCTTGACTTTTTGCGGCTTCAGCAATCTGCAACGCTTTTTCTCCTCCAGCAGAATTTTCCACAAAAGGAGAAGGAAAAAAACCAGCCCATTGAAGCCCCATAAAAATTCCCAAAGCAATGAATCCCCCCAAAATCCCAGAAAGGGATAAGAAAAGCCAAGTTGTACTAGAGATACTTTTATCCTGACCTTGCATATTCTGTTTTTCTCGCGCCTGAGCTTCTACAGAATTATGGATTTTTTCCTCTGAATCATGGGGAACAGCTTCATGTTCAATAACTGGTTTCTTACGGCGCGTACCAACATAATGTGGTTTAACTTTTGGTTTTGAAGAATCGACCATCTCTGTCACTTTTCGTGCACACTTTTTTTAATGATAAAATAATAAAATGAAAAAAGTTTTAAAAATGCAGCTTTTCTCAATAATATTTACAATTATCGCCTTTAATAGACAAGTTTTAAAAAAAATTGCATTTTATACTCGAAAATACAGCTTTATTTTTTAATCAACGATATCATAAAATTCAAAGAAAATGCCAAAACACATATTTTTCATAGAAAAAACAATTCTAAGAGAAATACTTTGCATCTTTTTCTGTTCATGGTACGCACGCAGGAAAGAAGCTTCAATATAAGGTTTTGTTTAAAATGCGTCTGCTGGGAATAGAAACAAGTTGTGATGAAACGGCAGCGGCTGTCATTGAATATAACAATGAAGCAAACAGTCGAATTCTTTCCAATGTTGTTTGGAGTCAAATTGATCACCATGCACCTTACGGCGGTGTTGTTCCTGAAATTGCTGCTCGTGCCCATGTTGAAGTTCTTGATCATTTAATTCTACAAGCACTAACAGAAGCAAACACAAAATTAAAAGATATTGATGGCATTGCAGCCACCAGTGGACCTGGTTTGATAGGAGGATTGTTGGTAGGGGTTATGAGCGCAAAAGCACTCTCTCTTGCTACTGGAAAACCATTTATTGCCGTAAATCACTTAGAGGGACATGCTTTAACAGCCGTGTTGACGCACAATGTCAACTTTCCTTATTTATTACTTTTAGTTTCAGGTGGCCATACACAAACAATCCTTGTTCATGGAGTAGGTAACTACCAGCGTTTAGGAACCACCATTGATGATGCATTAGGAGAAGCCTTTGATAAAACAGCAAAACTTTTAGGTCTTCCTTATCCTGGTGGACCAGCACTTGAAAAAGCAGCTTTATTTGGTGATAAAAATCGCATCCCTCTTCCACGACCTTTAAAAGGTGAAAAACGGTTAGACTTTTCTTTTTCAGGACTCAAAACTGCTGTTCGACAAGCCGCAACAGCCATAGCTCCCCTTACAGAAAATGATATTGCTGACATTGCCGCAAGTTTTCAAGCCGCCGTGACCGATACAATACATGATCGTATTCACCTAGCCCTACAACACTTTGCCCACCAATATCCTCTCTCTCATGATCAAGAAAAGCGTTCTCCTGCTTTGGTTGTCGCAGGCGGCGTTGCCGCAAACCAAGCCATTCGCTCTACGTTGCAAGAACTTGCCCATCAACATGGTTTTGAATTTATAGCCCCTCCTCTTTCCTTGTGTACCGATAATGCTGCAATGATTGCTTTTGCCGGTGCACAAAAACTCGTACGAGGAGAAACAAACTCTCTTGACATTGCACCCCGCTCACGCTGGCCATTAGATGAAAAAGCCCCGCCCTTGATCGGGATGGGACGCCGTGGAACAAAAGCATAATAAAATTGACGTCCTACACACATCTTAAAGAACGAAGATTTCTACTCAATCCGGTCTATAGATAGTCCGAATTCTCTATCGAGCAGATTCCACCTGCTTCCCACTCACACAATTCACTTAACCCAAAGATCGACACGTAAACCTAAATATTCACCACACATTCTTAAAAACTTCATGTTTCAAAAAACTGCCTTATATCATTACACTTCAAATGACGGTATTTTACAGCATAATAAGATCTACTCTCTCCCACGAAGCATAGATATGAATGCCATTCGTTGACCTCATCATCTTTGATCATTTATTCGTTTCATTGTCATTGTAATCTTAAAGCTTTTTAGAACCAATTTTCTTAATTTTTTCCAACAAACTCTTATAGTAACCGCATTTCAAACCATAGCTGAAAAGATAAGCAAAGAGCAAAATACTTTTATACAACATGAAATATCAATGGAGCGTGTCTCTCTACTACACATTATTTTGAAACAAGAAAAAATAGATAATAGTCGTTCTTTACCCCATTTTAAAAATCATCGTTGATGGTATTACAAAGATGCTTATAAAAATGCATAACAGTCTATGAAAAAGGAGAACTCATGGCTTATTGGCTTTTTAAATCTGAACCCCATAAATGGTCATGGGAGATGCAAAAGAAAAAAGGAGCTGATAGCGAACAATGGGATGGTGTACGCAATTATCAAGCCCGTAACAATATGCGCGCTATGAAATATGGTGATAAAGGTTTTTTTTATCATTCAAATAAAGGTTTAGAAATTGTAGGAATTGTAGAAATATGTGCTGAAGCGCACCCTGATTCTACAAGCTCTGATCCACGCTGGGAATGTGTGGACATCCGTGCACTTTGTGACATGCCAACACCTGTTTCATTAAAACAAATTAAAGCCAATCCCAAACTAGCAAATATGGTGCTGGTCAAAGCCAGCCGCTTATCAGTGCAACCCGTAACAGAAGATGAATGGAAAGAAGTCTGTTTAATGGGCAACCTTAAGGAGGAAATGCTTTTATCTTAAAACAATAATTTTTATTCATTAACTCATATAAAAAGATGCTTCATAGCGCAGAAGAATAAGCTCAACACATCCTTCTGTTGAGGTATTCTCATGCTAAATGCATAAATATGATATTTTTCTTTGTCATTTTTTATCCTGCACTCTTTCTCAATACAGTCTCCTTCCAAATTACACAAAAAACCTCTTTATGATGCATCTTTTCGGCATTGCTAAAGGCAAAGCTTGCTCAACGATTATAATAAGCAACACCACGAACATAACACACAATCCCCTTCGCACACAAATGCAACAAAAAAAACAAAACTGAACGTGGATAAAAACAATAAAAACGATCGTGAAGTTCTCCTAAACAGTGCATATGTGCTAAGTGTTGCACAATTCTCTTCACGCTTAAAAAACGCATCATATTGCGTGTTCATTGTTTTGCATGTTGGACGAGTGCGCCTCATACCGCAGGATTCTCTCATTCCCAACCTGTTTTATATTGAATCAATCAAAAGCTATTGGCTTGCACATTCTAAGCGGAGAAAGTCCCATATAGATAAAAAACGTGAAAGAAAGCACTAAAAATTCCTCCTATGAATCGTCTCAAGTGCCAAGGACTGTCCGCAACACCCACGAGCTGGCAAAGTGAATGATAGTGCTAGCTTGTTTCTCCATAAGCGTAAAGATGATGACACTCAATAGCTAAAACACATTCTAGAACATAAAAAACGCTTCCAACCAATACGTAAAATACTCTGCAGACGGAATACCTTCTTTTCAGCAAGCAACCATTAGAAATTATAAAAGTTTATTTTTTAGAAGCGTTCTTTTTTAATTTTCTTCTTTTAATTTTTCTTGCATGAAATCTCATTTTTCATGAAACTATATCAATCAGTGCATCAACATGACTATAAGGAAAAACATGAACCACTATACTCTTTTAATCGTTGAAGACGATGATCTACGCCCCATTTTAGTAGAACAATTGCAAATGCATCAAGAGTTTAAAATTTTCCAAGCAAAAACAGCAGAAGCGGGAATGAGAATAATCCAAGAAGAAAATATTGATCTCACTATTTTGGGATTTCAACTTCCTGATCTTGATGGCTACAAAGCCGTTAAACAATTACGCACCCAAGGATTTCGTGCCCCCATTATCATGATAACAAATTATGATACAGACTGTGATAATATTTTAGATCTTGAAACAGGCGCCAATGATTATGTAACAAAACCCTTTCGCTTTGCGGTGTTATTAGCGAGAATTCGAGCACAGTTGCGCCAATATGAACAAAATGAAGACGCAACCTTTCATATTGGTCCCTATACTTTTAAACTAAGACAAAAACTTCTTCTTGATCAATGCAACAATAAAATCTGTCTCACAGAAAAAGAAGCAGCGATTCTTAAATGTCTCTATTATGCCAATGATAAAATTGTCAGCCGTGAAACATTGTTAGAACAAGTTTGGGGTTATAATGAAAATATTGTCACTCATACTTTAGAAACCCATATCTATCGTTTGCGACAAAAAATCGAAAAAGATCCCTCCAATGCACAAATTCTCATGACAGATCAAAATGGTTATCGTTTAAATCTTTAATTCGAGATTTACTGTTTCAAAAATAATTTTAATATCCTAAATAAAAACAGAAACGAGATGAAAAAAACTTCACGTATAATTCGAATGCTATTACATATACATAGAACTTACTCTTATCTGTACTCTTATGACAAAATATATAACATTATGAATAAAAACGAAATATTCCAACATGAGAACCAGAAACAAAAATGCTTTCAACCCTCACGATATACTTTGTAACTTCTGTTTCACATGCTTTTGTTCTTTCTAAAGTTTTTAATATGTTTCGCATATAAATAATCGTGATATCTTTTAGCAACATTCTTGATCATAACTATCATCTTTAGATGAGTGCTATTTATGATTATTTTTTCAGAAAAACCGCTCCACGCACTGCTTTATCTCATATTCACTAGCCTAAATTGAGAGATGTTTTTTATCTTTATAGTTTTCTTCTATTCTTTATGATTTTATCTCCTCTTAAGAGGTTATATAATTAATGATATAACGCTAAATGTTTATCCTAACGATAAAGCCACTGAGCACCACCATCTTTACGTTTATAAAAGAATAAGCCAGCACCATCACACACTTATGTTAGATCTAGATGTTGCAGAGGAGCCTCTGATACTTGAGATGGTTTATAAGAAGCATTGTAATCCTTCCTTGTACAGTTTTTAACCACCATAAACCATATTATGTAAGATCTCTTGGACTCTGCTATTTTTACGTTTACGAAGATACCAGCATTTTTTTCTTTTAAAATGTTTCCACTATTCATGAAATATGGTTCGGTATATAGATACTTGAGATTTTTATTCACATACCAATTCCACATATTAATGTACAAAAGAATATTTTTAAATTGTAAATGCAAAAAATTGAAATAAGAGAATCCTTCTATACTTGCGGTTCTTATGACAATGACAAAATGATTAATTATCTTTATAAATTAAAATATTTCTTGTCTGTGGCGATAAAGCAGGAATAAAAATACGTCGCGACTGACGACGCTGTACGAGCAAACCCTGATAAACACGTTTTTGTGCCTGACACATTAAGAGTCCACCAAAATAAGGCAAAAGATAGCGAGCAAATGGCTCGTAAAAAAATGAGAACAACCGCGAAAAATACCCCGTAGAGGGCATATAGTGTACAATTTCTTGTATTGGCCCAGAAACAAAATTTGTTTTTTCGAACAAACGAGTAATTTGTTGCCGACTATAGGGTTCGCCATAACCAAAGGGCGTAGTAATATTGCGCGCCCAAAAGCCAGAGCGATTAGGTACAATAACGATCAAGTGGCCATTGGGTGCTAAAACACGCCATATTTCATTCAACGTTTCAAATGAATTTTCTGTATATTCTAATGCATGTACTAATAAAATACAGTCAACTGACGCATCAGGAAGCGGCAAATCTTCTTCAAAAACAAGCGCTGTAGCAACTTGCTCAGAACAAGGCCAAGGCGAAACACCCTGAGCAGCAGGCATAAAAGCAAAACATTGTTGGGCACGTTCACGCAATGTAGAAAGATAAGGAAGTGCATAACCCAATCCCATAATCCGTTTATCCGTAAGATCAGGCCACCATAAATTCAATTGGTCACACAGCGTCTTTTGCACACGTAGTCCAAGTGCAGAAGCATAAAAATCTTTCAGCGTAACGATATCCAACTCAACATACCATGTAGAAACAAATTTCAAACATTACAGATTTTCATATACCAAACCTATATGGACTTCTGCTTTTTTTCCGCAATAGCGAACATTTCAATATTGCATATTTTAAACTTAAATGATTAAAAAATCAGTACAACAGGATGATTATTGCCTTACAAGCACTTTAATCATTTTTTTGGAGATAAACCCCATAGAGGTTCTTCATACACTGTTTTTGACATCAATTAAGAAAAAAGCCAACACTGGTTAATTAAAATGAAGCAATCTTTCAAGATAGTTTTTTTCTTCTTCTGAAAGATGCTCTTTACCAAGACGTTTGCGAATTTCATCCAAAATCTGCCGCGTACGCATTTGATCACTTTCTTGTGGTAGTGCCTCGCCTTCTTGTTCTTCATCTGTTTTTGAAGAAAGTGGACGTCCTAACGGATCTTTAGGACCAGAATCAGCATTTTGCTCATCTCCCGTTTCTTTAAGTGTTTCGCGCATTTTTTTCAAAACATTTTGTGCACCTTGCCTCAAAGATTCCAAAGCATCAGACTGATTTTGTATAGATACCTGATGATTTCCATTATCAAGCGCATTTTCCGCAGAATTCATTTTTTCTTCTGCCCTTTTCAATGCGCCCCCTGTTTCAAATCCTCGTTCTGATAATTCTTTTTCTAATGTTGATAATTCAGATTGCAATTCAGCTTGACGTTTTTTTAAAGATTTTTTTTGTGTTTCCGGTATATTTTCTCCGCGTTTTTGTTCCATCTCTAACTGATGTGTTTCATTGAGAATTTCTTGCTGACGACGCATTAAATCTCCAAGCTGGTCCATCTTTTCTTTCATTTGTGCAGATTGGCTTTTTTCTCCCTCATTTTGATTGCCTTTTTGCACATGCAAATGATCAAGCGTCTGTTCAACTTCCGCCAAGAGTTGTTCAGCTGCTAAAGAAGAGCCTGTTTTAGCCATTTCCTCAATTAAATTTAGCTTTTCTTGTAATGTAGCTTCAGAAAGATTAGGACTTTTTGAGCTTTTAGAATTTTTAGAAACTTGACTATCCGGTGCTTTTTCAGCCAAAGCACGAATATACTCATCCATAGCTTGACGTAAATCTGCCATAAGCCGTTCAATTTCTGCCGCTGAAGCACCGTAACGCAATGCATCACGTAAAGCAGCTTGTGCTTGTTTTAACTTTTTTTGCACGGATTCAAGTTGATTGCCTTCAATACCCAAAGCAATTTGCCATAAATAATCCACCACATCGCGCAAATCCTCGTCTGTTTGTGCTAAAGAAAGTCTTGTCCACGCACTTTGTAGAACAATAAAATGCGATGCATTTTGCAACCCCTTTTCTGGACGCACAAGCAAAGCAGAAAGCATATCAAGTACCCGCTCTCGCGCTAAAGGATTAAGAGCTAATAAACGACGCAGTTCAACCACTGCGCGTGCAACAGGATTCGAAAAAACACACTGTGGTAATATCATAACAAAAGTTTTGCTACGCCCTTTCTGCCCCGCACCATCTTCTGCCACCAAAGTAATTTTGACTTGCGAACCCGCCCATGGATGCGCTGATATATCCTGCACCATTCGCATTTTCCCCTTTCCACCACGCGGAAGAAGAAGCTCTATTTCCGGAGCATTATAAAGAGAAGAAGCACTTTTATTCTGAGGAAGAAAAGGCTCTATTTCAACAAAAGCCTTTGTCACACCATAATCATCATCCACCACATATCGTAACTCCAATGATCCTGTTAAAATCCTCCCTGGTTTTTCCAACCAATGAATTGTTGGAAGCGTGTCCTTAATTATCTGCAAGTGCCATTGCTGTTTTTTACGACGTGATGATACAAATAAATTTATTGAATGCTTTAAATGTGTTTCAAAATGAACAATTGGATCATTCAAAGCTGTTTGTTCCGTTTTCTCTGAAAACGAAACTTCCCTCCCATCTTCTACAGATTTTGCTTTTACTGTAATGCCAGCCCCATTGACAACACGCACAACAACATTACTCCCTTCAGGGATTTCTAGTTGTGTTTTCTCATCTTTTGTCAAATAAATCGGTGCCACACCGGTATAAGCAGGTGGTGTTACCCAAGCATCAATCCGCATGAGTTTTTCATCAACGACAGGACGAAAATCAAAGGCATCAGCCAAACGCCCCCCTTGTGAACCAAAAGAAAAACTAAAAGCGCACACAAAAAGAAGAGCACACAAAGCCCTCAAAGCCAAAGGATCATAATCCGCACTATTAAGAGAGATAAATCCCGTTTTTAAATGGTATAATTGCTTTGCCATTCGGCGTTGATGTTCACGCCAAATAACAGCACTAAAATCTTCATCATTTTCAGAACATAAACGATCTGTCTGAATATTCAAAGGCTGATGTCTAAGATCATTGACGCGTTCAAGGCGGCAATTTACTTCCCGCATTGTGGGAAACCGAAAACGAATAAGAAAAAATAAACTCGCCCCAGCACAAATAAGTATAACCCCAAGTAAGAGCAAATGTGACCAATAGCCCCAAATACCAAAAAGTCCCAACCAGCTAAACGAACAAAAGAGACTAAGAACGAGGAAAAATGGCAACAACCGTACCCACATCCGTTCAAATGAAAGGATCCCCCACATCAAAATGCGCACACACAAAAGCTTCATTGCAAAACCTTTGATGTTTTTATTTTTCATAAACAAGCATTTATCCCCTTTTATCGTGGTGCATTAAGATCATAAACCCCATACAAAACAATTTCTAGAAAATAAATTGTTTCATCAAAGTTTAGTAAAAATAAGACCCAAAATATTTAATAATGCTCAATCTAATTTGGGCTCAATCCAATCTGGAATATGATCACAGCCTATCAATTGTGCATAATCAAGGCGTGGACGAATGACTGCATAACGCGTATCCTGAACCAGAACTTCCGGCACCAAAAGTCGACTATTATAAGTGCTTGCCATCACTGCGCCATAAGCCCCTGCTCCTGTTAACATCAAAACATCACCCGCTTTCAACACTGGTAAAGAACGTTCCAAGCCTAAATAATCACCAGTTTCACAAATAGGACCAACAATATCAGCATTAATCAGAGGGGCATCTACTGGTGTTTTTTTCACTGGCATTACATTTTGCCACGCATCATAAAGCGTTGGACGCATGAAATCATTCATCGCCGCATCAACAATAACAAAATTTCGTCCTTCCCCCTTTTTTAAATACACAACCGATGTTACCAATACACCGGCTTCACCAACAATACTACGCCCAGGTTCTAGGATAATATTGATCCCTAAAGGCGCAATATGTTTCTTTACCAGTGCTGCATACTCAAAAGGAGAAGGTACTGGATGCTGCTCATAACCATAAGGAATACCAAGCCCACCCCCAATATCGATATGGGTTATCGCATAACCATTATTCCATAATTGACGCACAAAATCTGCAACAATAACAAATGCATCTTCAAACGGTTTTAAATCACAAATTTGACTGCCAATATGGAGATCAACACCACACACATGAAGACCGGGCAATTGGGCTGCTTTTTTATATGCATCACCCGCCAAAGACAGTGGAATACCAAATTTATTCTCAGACTTACCTGTTGTAATTTTCTTGTGAGTCTTAGCATCCACATCAGGATTAATGCGTAAAGAAATACGAGCCGTTTTTGAAAGCGCAGCAGCCCGCGCCGATAATTGTTCAAGTTCTGGCTCTGATTCAACGTTAAAACAATAAATATCTTGTGCAAGAGCAAAATCTATTTCTCTCACTGTTTTACCAACACCAGAATAAACAATATTCTGCGCAGGAATACCAACAGCAAGTGCACGCCGTAATTCCCCTTCTGAGACCACATCAGCTCCCGCTCCATTGTTAGCTAAAAGTTGTAAAACTGCTTGATTGGAATTCGCTTTAACCGCATAAGCAATTAAACTCGGCATATCATGAAATGCATTCTGATAATCTTTAAAATGTGCAACGATTGCGCTAGCTGAATAACAATAGAAAGGTGTTCCAACTTCCCGCGCAAGTTCCAAAAGAGAAAGACCTTCAGCGTGAAGCACACCCTGATGATAAGAAAAAAAACGCATAAAAATTCCTATTGTATTAACCGATCAAGAATAAAAGGTTTATCTGTTTTGCCTTGAGAAACAAAAGTTCCTTGTGAAGAATTCACTCCTGTTGAAGGAGGTAACTCTAATGACCCTTTACGCCCACACCCAACAATACCCAAGCCCCCCAAAAGGACAATCACCAACCCCTTTAATATAATTTTCATTTGTCCTCTTTCCTCATCTCGATTTCTTTTTTACCTTTAAAATACAATCACTCAAGCGCTCACGAGACGCTTTTTCCAATACGCAATTTGCCGAAGAACCTCTGAAGGCGCTGTTCCTCCAAAGCTTTTACGACTTTCAACAGATTTTTCAACGGTCAAAACATCAAAAAGTGTCGCATTGATATCAGGACAAATTGCTTGAAGTTCATCTAATGATAAATCATGAAGGCGACACTGTTTTTTTTCTGCCAATGCCACAGCACACCCTGTGATGTGATGTGCTTTGCGAAAAGGAATCCCTAAATTGCGTACAAGCCAATCCGCAAAATCTGTAGCTGTTGCATACCCTAAATCCGCTGCTTGTTTCATGGCTTTTTTACTCACTTTCAAATCAGCAATCATCCCTGTCATTGCTGCTAGTGATAATTCCAAACTCAAAGCCCCATCAAACACATATTCCTTATCTTCTTGCATATCCTTTGAATAAGCAAGCGGTAATCCTTTCATCACCGTTAACAATCCCATAAGTGCACCATTCAATCGACCTGCTTTCGCTCGTACTAACTCTGCCGCATCAGGATTTCTCTTTTGTGGCATAATGGAAGACCCTGTTGAAAAAGCATCTGATAAATGAATAAAACAAAACTGTGCACTTGACCAAAGAACAATTTCTTCCGCCAATCGCGAAAGATGTGTTGCACAAAGAGCGCCAGCGCTTAAAAATTCCAATGCAAAGTCACGATCTGAAACACTATCAATTGAATTGCGTGTAGGTTCCCGAAAGCCTAGCGCTTTTGCTGTCATAAAACGGTCAATTGGAAAGCCTGTCCCCGCTAAAGCAGCCGCCCCTAAAGGCGATTCATTCATTCGCTCAACAGCATCACGCATCCGCGATAAATCTCGACCAAACATTTCAACATAAGCCATCATATAATGACCCAATGTTACGGGTTGAGCCAATTGTAAATGCGTAAAGCCTGGCATAAAGGTATCAACATGTTGTTCTGCGCGAATAAGTAATTGCTCTATCAATCCTTTTAAAGCTTGTGCTATTTTTTGCGTTGCTTCACGTACCCACAAGCGAAAATCAACAGCAACTTGATCATTGCGTGAACGCGCCGTATGCAAACGTCCTGCTGCAGGACCAATCAACGCACTCAACCGCGCTTCAATATTCATATGAATATCTTCAAGCTTTCGTGAAAAAACAAATTTACCGTCTTCAATTTCTTGGCGAATAAGTTTCAAACCATGAACAATTTTTTCATAATCTGATTGTGAAATGATTTTCGTTTGCGCTAACATAGCTGCATGAGAAAGAGAACCTTCAATATCTTGTCGATAAAGTTTTTGATCAAAATCAATAGAGGCATTAATTTCTTCCATAATTGCAGCAGGACCTGCCGCAAACCGACCACCCCACATTTGGTTCTTTAACTTCTCATCTGTCATATTCTGAAAACACCCATCCAAAGGACAAAATTATGATTTTTCAAATTTTCATCAGCGAAAAAAACAATAAAAAAAGGCAACTCTCCCTTGCATTCTTTATCATTGCACTGAGTTTATACGCAACCATAAACTACGATACCAAAAGAGAGTTTTTTCTTTTCAATTTCATTTCAGCAGCACAAGCACAAGAAATAAACATTAATAAAGCACGAGCAGAAAAAATGATGGCGATACGAAAAGCAGCAAAAGGCTTTTTTAGCCACATACGATTTGCTGATACGCTCTCAGATATGAACAAACTCTCTTTCAAGGATATTCAAGGAAAAGAGCGCACACTCAGCGAATTTACCGGAAAACCAATGCTGGTCAATCTATGGGCTATTTGGTGTGCACCTTGCCGCACAGAAATGCCTGAACTTGCGCAATTAAAACGTGAATTAGGTGGAGAAAACTTTGATGTCATAGCTATTAATATCGATAAAACTGCTTCTCCTGAAAAAATTCAGCAATTTTTACAGAATCTTCATTCAGACAATTTGCTTTACTATCGCGATGAAACAATGGATATTTTCAACAATGTTAGAAAACAGGGGCTCGCTTTAGGACTCCCCATTACATTGCTCATTGATAAAGAAGGATATCTCATTGCTTCTTTCAATGGTGCAGCTCCATGGGCCAATGACGATGCCAAAGCACTTATAAAAGCAATCATTAAAGAAGCCCTATAACTTTAATAACCGCGTCTTTTTAAACGTTGTATAACAATATCCAGTGCTGACAAAAAAGCAGAACGGTCTTTACGAGAAAAAGGACGGGGACCACCTATTATACTACCCTGTCCACGCAAATCTTCCATCAAATTGCGCATCGCCAAAGCCTGACCAATTGAATTTACATCAAAAATACGCCCCGTTGGCGAAAGACAAAAACCCCCAGCTTGCACAACCCGCGCTGCTAAAGGAATATCACTGGTAATAACGATACTTGCCTCATGCACATGTTCTACGATCCAATCATCAGCACCATTGAATTCACCAGCAACGACCACTCTTTCAATGAGTGCTTCATCTGGAAGGGACAAAGAACGATTTGCCACAACAAATGTCTTAAGCTGATAACGATTCATCACACGATAAACTTCATCTTTTACGGGACAAGCATCTGCATCAATCAACAAAGTGATAGCAGGCTTTATTGGGATACTCATACCTTGGCTTTCAAGTAATAATAAACTCTTTCATTCATCTGAATGTTGCAAATCCTTGCGATAAAACATTATCGCCGCGTTTATTTCTCCTCCCAAAATAAAAATTGCACTCAATATGTAGAGAAAAATAATAGCAACCATAATAGATGCCAACCCTGCATAGGTAGAAATATAATCAAACATCGTTAAATATTGCGCAAAAGCGATAGAAGCCATAAACCATATAAACATTGTCACCACTATTCCTGGTAAAATATCTATAAATTTCCGCCGCCCTGCTGGAAGCCATTTATGAACAATCAAAAGACTGATAAACAAAATAATGATTGCAACTGTATAACGCCATACACGAATAGCAGCAATATATTCAGTCATAAAAAAAGAATGATTTTGCATAATTTTGATCAACAAAGGCGCCAGAATCAATAAAAAGCTAATCACAACAAGACCAACAGCTCCAAGGATTACAAAAAACAGACTTTGAAAACGACAAAACAACAAACTCCGTCGATCAGTAACACGGTAAGCTTTATTTAAAGCCGTACGCAAAGCCTCTATCCCATTAGAAGCAAAATAAGCCGCTCCAATGACAGAAAGCGTCAACACACCTCCTCGATGAATGGTTAAAACATTGACAATTTCCTGAGATAAAGGCTCTGCGATAACATCAGGCAATAACTGCACCAGTGCTTTAATTTTTTGCGGTGTATAGGTAAAAGCACCTAGAAAACGAGCAAACGATGTTCCAAAAATAAAAAAAGGGAAAAATGCTAAAAGCCCCGATAGCGCAACATGGCTTGCAAAAGCACTCCCATTATCACGCCAATAATGACTTACTGCGTCACCCAAAATACGATAGCTATACCAAAAGATATTTTTTAACAAAACTCAATACTTTCTGGTAAAACTCTTCCTCAGTCTATTTCAAGTTTTATAAAAATCATCAAAGCTCTGCAAATAAACATTTTGCAATGTTGCAATATAACGGTCAATAATCAATACGGTCAAGCCCGACTTTATACCAAAACAAAAACAATAACCCACTCTATGAAGTTCTACAACAACCTCATTTTTTTGTTACTTCTACAGATCAGTAACCTCTTCTGTACATTATATGCCCTATAGAGAGCTAAGCAAGATGATCGTGCACACATAAAACCTTTTAAAGTCATGGTTATCTGTATCGGAGCAATCGTCACTCTTTTTTATTGCAATCTATGACTGAATAAAGAAAAAACTTCTTATCGATTTCTAGAAAAAACCAACGAAATTCAACAAAAACCCCTTGCTTTTATTCACCCTTTTTTAGAAACACTCTGACGTCCAAAATCAGGAGCATCAATTTCCTGTCCAGCATCAATAATATTGCGACGTACAGCACGCGTACGTGTAAAAAAGTTAAACAGTGTCTCACCATCTCCTAAATGAATTGCCCGTTCTAAAAAAGCAAGCCCCTCACTAAAACGGCTCAACATTTCTAAAATAGCATCCTTATTATGCAAACAAATATCTCGCCACATAACGGGATCAGAAGATGCTAAACGCGTAAAATCACGAAAACCGGAAGCGGAATAAGCAATTACTTCCGAATTTGTTACTTTTTCTAAATCACTCGCTGTCCCAACAGTATTATACGCAATCAAATGGGGTAAATGTGAAACAATAGCCAAAACAAGATCATGATGCTTAGGTTCCATCTTTTCGACACGCGCACCACAAGCTTCCCAAAACGCTGTTAATTGTGCGACAGCAGCAGCATCGCTATCCGCAAAAGGCGTTAAAATACACCAACGATTCATAAATAAATCAGCAAAACCAGCATCCGGTCCTGAATATTCCGTTCCAGCAATTGGATGCCCTGGAATAAAATGAACCGTTTTTGGCAATAAAGGTGCCATTTCCGCAATAACCAACGCTTTCGTAGAACCAACATCACTCACAATCGCTCCAAGTTTTAAATGATCACGAATGGTTTTTGCCACTTCTGCACTAGCCCCAACAGGAACAGAAAGAATAACCAAATCTGCTCCTTCAACAGCTTTTGCATTATCTGTCGTATAAAAGTCCCCAAGCTCCAATTCTCGCGCTCTTTTCAGGGTTTCTGGACGACGTGTTGCAATAGAAATCTGAGCCGCAAGATTTTTCTTTTTAATCACTCTTGCTAAAGAAGACCCAATCAGACCGATCCCAATGAGTGCTATTTTTTCAAACTGAATATGGAGCATCTTTCACCTTCAAAGATTCTTTGCAAATGGCAATAAAGACAATTGTAAAATCAAAATTTTCTTGTTTGTTTGTTCAAGAGTTATGCGTAAAACATTAAAAAATGACAACTAGGGAATAAAGAATAACGCAGTTTACCAATTATCACCTGCGCAAGCTGACAACAGATCACTTTACCTAGAAAACACATAAAAAATAAATGACGAGAAATCTAACATCACGCTCTAAAACTCCCTCTTAATTACTGATCAAAGCGCATCACCGAAACAAAATAAAATGCACTCTCAATTAGGATAACAACGACTCTACATAAAATCCCATCAGTTTACTTTATCTTACTAATTTACTCACAAAAAAACACATCAAAAGCGTAAGCAGACACTAACTCTTCTCCAATTATCCCGATACGTTCATTAATTTGTACATTAGACCTAGATAAAAACGTATTACGCCTCCACCTACAACAACATAAGTTTCGCGAATATTGAAAACACAGTAAAAAAACGCATACCAAAAGATACCATTAAAAACATTTTCCTCTCCCGATTCCGGATACCATAAATCAAATAAATATGAGAAAAACACGACCTCTCAATAAAGAAAAAGTTTGATAATAAAAACACCGAATATCCCTTTAATGGAATCACACCCCTCACGTAAAACAAAACGCCCTAAATAGAATAGATTTGGATTACAAATTCATGCGTTTGTTTTAAAAGACATCTCGCTCCCTAGCCTATCTCACGACAGTGTTCGTAAATGTTATAACTATAAATCTATTAAGCACGACCCTCTTCACACTTAATAAAACACTATCATTATATTTTCCTACCCCCAATGTTGCAAAAAACCTTGGAATTTGAGAGCATTCATAAGAGGCATTTTTAGTGCTTTCTTGTACAGTTTTTATCCACACGCCCCCCCCACTTATGACGTGCAAAAGACATTGTTCTGATTGATTTAATATGAAAAATAATAAATTATTAATAATAAACAATGGCTAGCTCTGTTTATGAGACACATTCATTGCTAAGATAATCATCTCTGTATCAAACATAAAAGTTTCCCCATAGGTGCTGTGGTTTTCATCATAATCTATTTTGACTTTCTTCTCATCCCATGAAGATTCTTAATTCATACCGATCTGCAAACAATTCATTTTCTTGTCTAAAAGATTCCTCTGGCTCACAATTTTAAGTGATTCAATTAATCTATAATACATTGATTTATAAAAATAATACTTTTTTTCAATTTGAATCATAACTTCGAATACTGTAAAATTCTTCCATCACAAACCCTCTTATCAATTAAAATCTCTTGGCTACACGTCACAAGAAGACATGTGAGAAAAAATGATGAAAAACGCTCTCTAATGCTAAAAACTGTAGTAACATTAGAGGCTAGCAAAGTACATAATGAGTGTCGACTTGCGCTTTTATTAAGCATAAAGATAGAGTTGCTCTATGGGTTTTATATTCTTCACAAGGAACTTTACTTCTACACCATTCATAAACACCGCCGCGAAATAGATATGACGCGCATTGAAAAATATTTCTAAGAAAGCGTATGAATCTACCATACAAGTGTCTTCTGTTGTTTGAGATACTCTGTTTTACATGGGGGTGTTACTCCATTAAGACTCTATGAACCAACCTAATATTCACTAAATACCCACACAAAAAAACATCGAACACATAAAATTTGATATGGGCCTCGTATCACGACCCTAAAAACAGTATTTTACGACACAACAAAATAATAAAACTGTTTCAAAATGGACTTTTGAAAATAAACTATTTCTTTTGAAGAAAAATTTCTATCAAGCTTTCAAGCTCCTAAAATGCATCCTCAAAAATACAAGTTCCATCAACCTCTACTTGATAGCATAACAGTTTTAATTACTGAAAATACCTCTGTGGTATACCAAAAATAAAAAATCATTATATTTCTAGGCTGTTAAGCTGCCATCTGGCGTCGTGCAATAATTGTAAGCCCTAACAAAACTTGACGAATGATAGCTTCGCCCAAAAGTGGATTTTTACGACTGTCTAAAACAGCACTCTGAATTCTTTCCATTGCATAAGAAATTTGTTCTAACTTCCAATATTTTAAAGCTTGTTCAACGATCTTTTTCCGTTGAAAAAAAATGGGAGGACGTGCCTGAGAAACCACCGTAAAAGGTGAATTTCCTTCAACCTCTACCTGATAACGCAATAGCTGTAATTGCTGAAAATGCCTTTGAGCTGTACTCAAAATTAAAAAAAGTGCCCCCTGCACTGCTGCATGTCGGTTAAAATGCGCTTCAAAGCCTGATATATCGCCCAATAAAAGAGCATCAATGACTTCATCTTGAGAAAGAGCACTGACATCGCTTACAACAGCTTTCACATCTTCAAGAGTAATATGAACATTTGCAGCGTAAAGACAAAGCTTTTCTAATTCACCTCGTGATACAAGGCGATCCGCCCCTAAACATTCATGCAACCATCTACGTGCATCTAAAGAAAGAGCCTTCTTAAACTGTCTTAAAACCTCATCAATCAAACCGTCAAGAGAACGCATATCATCGGCAAAACAGGGCAAAGCCATCGCTTTTGATGCTGTTTCAACAGCATTGCGCAACCCTGTTCCTTTTTTTAAATCCCCTGCCTCAATGAGAATAAAACAAGCTTCTGGTGGTTTCTCAATTAAAAGCTTTAAGGCAGCAAGAAAACCTTTTTGGTTAGCAGCATTAGAGATCCATATCAAACGATCTCCCCCAAAAAGCGATAACGTACGCGCTTCATTTTCTAAACGTGCAGGATCTTTATCAATTTCAGCAGCATCCAAACGAATTGTCGAAAATGGATCTTCTATTGCTACCCGTGTAAGTTTTGCAAAACATTGTGCACGCTCACAAATAAGACCACGATCTGGCCCATAAATGAGAACAATAGGAAAAGCACGTGAAAAACGCATTAGAAACTGATCAACTTCATGTGCTTTTTTCTGAGCCACACTATTAATCCATTAACAGTTCATCATCATCAAGAACTTCCCCGCGAACTTTCTGAAACATGCCAATTAAATCATTGACATCCAAGCCCTTACGCTCTTCATGACAGACATCCAAAATCATTTTTCCACCATGTAACATCAAGGTGCGATCGCCATAATCAAGAGCCTGACGCATAGAATGAGTCACCATGATAGTCGTTAATTTTTTCTCTTCAACGATTTTTTCAGTCAACCGCATCACAAAATCAGCCATTCCAGGATCAAGCGCTGAGGTATGTTCATCAAGCAATAAAACATCCGCATGTGCTAATGTTGCCATCACAAGACAAACTGCTTGGCGTTGCCCACCTGACAAACTATCCATAGGATTATGAATATATGCTTCAAGACCAATGCCTAATTGAGCAATTTTCTCTCGAAAAAATTGCCGTTTCTCATGATTTAAAGCCGCACGCAAACCACGACGACTTCCTCGAAGAGCAGCAAGAGCCAAATTTTCTTCAATTGTTAAAGAACCACAACTTCCCTCTAAAGAATCTTGAAAAACACAAGCAATCTTTCCAGCGCGTTCACTGACTGATTGCCTAGAAACATTTTGTCCATTGATAACCACTTTCCCCGTTGAGGGAAGCGTTGCACCCGCTAAAACACTGAGCAAAGTTGATTTACCAGCACCATTTGAACCAATAACCGTAACAAAACTACCCTGATCAATTTTCAGGTTAATATCAATTAAAGCCTGTTTTTCCAAAGGTGTTTGCGGTTTAAATGTGACCCCAACATGAAAAAATTCAATCACGTTTATGCCTCCTCCAATAGCGTGGCACAATAAGGGTTAAAACAACCAACAACGAAGTAATCAACTGAAGATCTGTCGACGTATCAATACCAATGCCATTTGCTTCAAATGCAAATTGCACCGCCACACGATAAAGTACAGACCCTACAATACAGCTGATTATAATCCAAAAAATATTGCGCGTACGAAAGAGAGTTTCACCAATAATCACGGCTGCCAATCCAAAAACAATTGTTCCAATTCCACCGGTAATATCTGTTGCAATCGCAGTTTGAATATAAAGAGAACCACCAAGTGCCACACACGCATTGGAAAGCCCCATTCCAAAATATATCAATGCTGATGTATGAACACCTTGCGCCGTCGCCATGCGTGGATTAGCGCCCATTGCACGCATAGCAAGACCAATCTCACTTTCCAAAAAGCGCCAAATCAAAAACGCCATAACGAGCAACACAATACCAACGAAAAGAGGACGCACAAAAATATCAGACAAACCAAACAGATTATAAAAGGGCGTTAACGCCGTATCAGCAAGAGCTAAATTAACATTAGACCCTCCCATAATTCCCATAATACGAAGATTAACCGTATAAAGTGCCGACATTGTTAAAATAGAAGCTAAAAGATTCAAAATACCAAAATGCAAACTCAACAGAGCGGTTAATAAACCAGCTACCATGCCTGCACAAAAAGCACATGCCATAGCTGTCCATGCATTAAAACCTAAAAGAATCAAGACGCCACAGACACAAGACCCAAGAAGAAATGAGCCATCAACTGTTAAATCAGGAAAGTCCAAAACGCGAAAAGAGAGATAAACCCCTATAGCCACAAACGCATAAATAAGACCTAATTCTACAGCGCCAGAAAACGCAAATATATTCATGTAAAGACAATCCCCATGAAAACTTAACGTATTTTATTGTATCAACATCCTATCAATGAAAGTCATTGAATCACTTTTGTTGCACGATCAATAACTGCCTGCGGAATAACAATCCCCGCTTTTTTTGCTGCTTTCATATCAATTCGAATGTCATTATTAGCCGCCTGCACAACATCAATATCACCAGGCTTTTCACCCTTTAGAATACGCACAACCAACTTCCCAGCATCAACCCCTACATCATAGAAATTCACACCTTGCGTCATAAAGGGACCGCGTCCAATAGAATTAGCATCAACAGTAAATACAGGAACATTTGCTTCCTGTGAGACCTTTACTGCCCCCTCTAAAACAGAAAGAACCGTATTATCAGCGGGAATAAAAATGATATCTACCTTACCTATTAAAGCCCGTGTTGCCGCCTGAACATCTGAAGGTTTTGGTGCTGATGAAGGAATGATTTCAATTCCAACTTTTTTTGCCGCATCTTTTAACACCTTAAGTGTTGAAACAGAATTTGCTTCAGAAGCATTATAGAGATAACCAATTTTTTTCAAATCTAGTTTTACTTCTTGTAAAAGCTTAACACTTTCTGCAACATCTATACGATCAGAACTCCCCGTCATATTACCGCCAGGTTTGGTAAGCGAAGAAACGATTTTAGCTCCGATAGGATCAGAAATCGCCGCAAAAACGATAGGAATTGTTTTTGTTGCCGCAAGCATCGTTTGTGCTGAAGGCGTGGTAATTGCTACAATAACATCGGGTTTATCACCAACAAATTTACGTGCAATTTGCGTTGCTGTTGAAATATTACCCTGCGCTGATAAAAAGGTAAGTTGAAAATTTTCACCTTGCTTATAACCATTTTCTGTAAGAACATCTTCCACACCTTTACGAACGGCATCCGCAGCAGGATGGACCATAATTTGCGTTATTGCAACTTTAACGCGTTTAACTTGGTCATCTGCCTTTGCAACACTGTTCATCATAAAAACAATTGCAATGATAATCCCTAATATATTTATTCTCTTCAACATTATATTCCACCCCTCTCCATGCAAAAATTAAAAAAAAGAATAATCTATTACTGAAGAATTTTCTAAAATCAATCTTTATTTCATTTTATTTAAACATGGACAAAATAAATCAAACTAAAATGATATTTTTTTGTTGCAATTCGTAGAAGCCTACGCCATACAGACAAGACATATATCGAATCGGTAAGCGGGTGTAGCTCAGGGGTAGAGCACAACCTTGCCAAGGTTGGGGTCGTGGGTTCGAATCCCATCGCCCGCTCCATTGAATTTTGTATTTATTCGTTCTTGTGTGGAGTTATAGCTTGTCATCGGTGTAGCTTGCCAGCAGGTTTTGTATATGTAGCTTGCCAGCGGGTTTTGTATATTTTGCCACTAGGTTTTGTACCAATTCATTTTTTTTCAAAGAGTTTTAAAGGTG
>NZ_JBHIPJ010000058.1:0-2036 GCF_042195945.1 Bartonella sp. AP30XZML
TAGTGATTATCATAGTGTTGTGGAACAATCAGGCATCAAAGCGGGTGATGGCGGCTTTAATATCAACGTTAAAGATAAAACGACCCTAACCGGAGGTATTATTGAAAGCACTGCGCCGGCAGATAAAAATAAACTGACCACAGGAACCATTACGACGAGTGATATCACCAACAGTGCTCATGCTCAAGCCAGCAGCCAAGGTTTAAGCATTTCAGCGGGTGGTCCGATGTATCAGGGCAAATATGGTGTCGGGAAAAACATTGCTAAAAATGTCTTAGATCATTCAAAAGCTAAAGATTCAGAGGAAGGATATACCAAATCTGCTATCAGCAATGGCACCATTGTGTTGACTGATGAAGCAGGGCAGAAGGCATTAACAGGGCAAGATGTTGAGCAAGCCATCGCCTCCCTTAATCGGGATACTGCTAGCGCCCATAAGAGTGTACAACAGCTCGATGTAGGCAAGCTGGAACAAATCGTCCATGAAAATCGCGAAATGGCGACACAACTTTTAGAAGAAGGGTTTAAATACAGTGATGACTCCTATAAAACCATGTTTATCAAAGAGCATCCCATTGCCGTGGTCGACCGTGATGAAAAGGGTAATATAATCTATGAAATAGATGCAAATGGGGTACCTATAAGAGACGCTCGTGGACAACCAATACCTCACGCACATTATTTAACGGATGAAGAAAAGCAGCATTTACAAGAGGGTGCTGATGGCAAGGTGCATGTGTCCTTTAATGGCATCTTTACGCCACCAGAGGAAGCCGCTGTTTATGCGGTTCAACATGCGAAGGATAAAAATGCACCGCTTTATTTTGTTGTGTTTCCAGAAGCTGATTCTGCTATCTCAGAACTTCTGGTCGCGGGCTACCAGAAGTTTATGGAAAATAACTTTTGGGGTTTGACCAATTCCACACAAGAAGCAAAAAATCTGATGTCTCGCTATGGTAACACGGGATTGGAAGAGTATGGCCATAGCCGCGGTACCATGTCATTGGGGAATATGCTGTATTCTTTCAAACAAGAAGGTGTGCACGGTATAGCCGACAACACGAAGATTAATTTCTATGGACCAGCCTTTAATGTTTTAGTTGCATCCGGTCTGTTAGGTTATGTGAGTGATGGCAAACAAACCACTATTGGCTTTGATGGGAATAGATATGACTTTGTAAGCAGAATTATTGGTGGCAATGGCTATACCTACGGGACACTCCCTGCTGGTAGTAACGTTTGGACAGAATGGTGGAGAGTGATCATGAATCCCATAAGCTCCCATACTTGCCTTGGAGATGCGAGCGATATGTGCCAAAAGACTTATGGCACATCTCATCGTGAACAAAAACCTTGAATTAGATTATGGAATAAAAAATGAAACAAACTTTAAAATTATTGAGTACATTAACTCTATTAATCATCACTGGTTGTCAATTTAATAAAACTCCTACATCCTCTATAGGAGCCTGGGAGAAACCGGGAGCAGATTTTACTGAGGTAGCAAAAGCACTTTTAGAATGTGGAATGCCAACCCCTTATGATGTATTTCCAGAAAACAGAAAGCAGAGCATCAATGCAAAAGCAACAACTTATGCTTGCATGCTTCAATCAGGTTTCCGTGATAAAGTGGGGGGAGGGACTTGGTGCGAGAATCATAAAGCCGAAAACTTACCCATATGTCGTCTAGGCGCTGTTGTTCCACAGCGCAGTGTCAAGAAGCGCTTGAACAGCCCTTTTTGTAAAAAATATAAAAACGCACCTGAATGCAAACCTTAAGTCTTTCTGTTTGTGATGATCAACAATCTGCCATCCTTGCCTTTGCTTGGAATGGTGGGATTGTTTTCTCAATCCATCATCTCAATATTGTTCACCGTTGTTTTAAGCAGCGATGACAGAAAATATCAACAAGCTTCCGAGCTGTTTTATAGTAAATAAATCCATTGAAAGAGGGAAAAAATGAAGAAAATCTTAAAACTGTTGAGTTGTATAGCTCTGTTAAGTATCACTGGATGTGTTAACTCAATTCCCTCACT
>NZ_JBHIPJ010000059.1:0-45726 GCF_042195945.1 Bartonella sp. AP30XZML
CGCATTTAATGCTAAATTTTATACATAAAAACAACAAATTATCACGTATTCCTACCTAATCCCACCTTTTCCCACTTAGTATAAAACCTAGTGTCAAACTACACTCTTGTTTAAACTTTTGCCAAGTTTGAGAGAGATCAAAAGCAGCAGCAATGATGTTTTTCCATTTGGTGATGGTGGTGGGTTCAGCACCAAAATAAACCAAGACGTGTGCGCCAGTCATGGTAAAGCGCAACACACGTAGAACAATGTTAAAAGCCATCAGGGCGGCAATGGTTTTGATAATGGCGCTTGTTAAAACGGGATGGTCCTTGCCCCATGCCATTTTACAAAACGCGCATTTAATGGTAAAAAATAACCATAAAAACAATAAATTATCACGTATTTCTAACTAATCTCACCTCTTCCCACTTAGTACAAAACCTAATGTCAAACTACATCCAACGGAGTTTTGTATAGTATGTAGCCTTTCGGAAATTGTGGCTTATCAGCGGATTCTACATATTTTTATATTTTATTTGTTCAAAGAAGACACTGAGCACTCAAAGAACCCTCAACGCTCTATTAAAGCCTTCTCTCATTTTTGCTGTCAAAAACTCATTCGATACATAATGTAGGTAAGAACAATCAATTATCACATATCCACTCTAATTTCACCTTTTTCTACTCAATATAAAGTAAATTACACACAGAAATATTTATTATTTATTAACTTTAAAACTATAAAATCTTTCATTTTTTTGAAAATGTACAATATTAAAAACACTACTATTCTTATTTATATTATATTTTTTTATTTATTTTATATAACTATATTTCTTTAATTATACATCAATAAATATTAAAATAAATAAATATTGATATAAAATAATATATATCACTAATAAAAAACTTATTTTTAAAATATAATTAGATAAAAATACATTATGAAATAAATTTAATATTACATAATTAAACATAAATACAACTTTAATTTTGACAAAAAAAGCAATATCTATTTTCACTTCTGCTTATGAAGTTAGCGGGAAAATGAATGTTGGGGGCTTTAAAAGGAGTAGACTGATGCCTAAAAATTTTCTTCTATCCTGCACAGCAATTGTGGCAGTTGTACTTTCTGCTATCAATCTTAATGCACAAGCTAAAAATCTTGAAATTTCAGAAAGTAAAAAAGAAGTTTCCAACGAAACCTACGAAATTATTCACGCAAAAAAAGGTGGTCAAATTATCGGCAAGCATTTGACGATAATCGGAAACAAAAAAACAAACACCAACATAGGCACAAATGCGCACGCTATAACAGCTGAAGGTTCTAACACTGCGATTGAATTACTGGATGGTACAACCATTAAAGGAACTGGTTCTAGCATTTTTTTCGGTCTTGAAGCAAAAGATGGTGCTACACTGAAAATGACCGGGGGAACTATTACAGTTTCCAACACTGGCGCTAAATTCTTGAACAGTAAGAATGCTGAAAACAAGCTAAAAGATATAATAATATCAAGTGGCAAAGGCAAAGCTCCACTAACTTTTGCAATATTTGCAGACAAAGACAGTGAAGTCACTTTAGAAAATGTAAAAGTGACTAAGGCAATGAATAGCGTTACTGCAAATAATAAATCTGAAATCACGATATTGGGAGGATCATTTGATGCCACAAAAGCAGCAATATCTGCTTACAATGGCAGTCGCGTAACTCTAACCAATAATGTTCAAGCTACATCATCTCATGGCACTGGACTCCATGCAACAGATTCAGAAACCACAATCGAAATGATGGGAGGAAGCGTAATCACAGAAAAAATGGCGTTGGTTGCAGAAAACGGTGGACATATCAAGGTCACGGATGTTGCGTTAACAGCGACGAATGATAAAATCGGAACAGTTGTCGCCGGCGGTCCGAACAGCATGATTGAATTGCATGGAAATACAACAATTAAGAATGCTGTAATCGGTCTTCATGCACAAAATAGTGGAATGATTAAAATGATCGGAGGGACCATTACAGCTTCTGCAATCGGTGCTGGTTTCTATAATAGTAAGAGCGATGGAAACAAGCTAGAAAATGTGAAAATATCGAGCAGTAACGATAAAGAGCCTAAAATCACAGGAATAGGTGCCGACAAGGAAAGTAACGTCACTTTAAAAAACGTAACAGTTACGCAGGCAAAAAGTGGTATAGCTGCAAATAATCATTCTAAAGTAACAGTTTCTGGAGGATCATTTGAGGGGAAAATCGTAGGAGCATACGCTGGAAACGGCAGTAACATTACTTTAACTAGTAGTAAAAAAGATAACGTTCAAGTTACATCAACATCATCGAATAGCAAAGGACTCTACACAAATGGTTTACATTCTACCATCACAATGACGGGAGGAACAGTAACCGGAGAATTAGCGTTGGTCGCAGAAAACGGTGGACATATTAAGGTCACGGATGTTGCTCTAACAACAAATGAACATGGGGCCAGGTCACTGATGTTCCTATAATAGGCGCAGGAGTCAATAGCGCTAATAGTATGATTGAATTATATGGCAATACAACGATTAAGAATGCTGGTGTTGGGCTTGTGGCAAGTAACGGTGGCGTAATTAAAATGATTGGGGGGACTATTACAACTTCTAAAACTGGTGTTGGCTTCGTGAATAGTAAGAGCACCGAAAGTAAACTAGAAAATGTAATAATATCAACCGGTAAAGATAGAAATTCAGGCAAAGGAATTCTTCTAGAGAAAGAAAGTGGTCTCACTTTAAAAAATGTAAAAGTGACTCAAACAGGCAACAGCGTAATTGCAAATAATCGTTCTAACATAACAATCTCTGGAGGATCATTTGATTCAAGCTATGCAACAATATGTGCTCAAAACGGTAGCAGTATCACCTTAACGGACAATGCTCAAATTACGTCACATGATGAAGCAGGCCTCTATGCACAAGACTCAAAATCCACAATTACAATGACAACAGGAAACGTGACAGGAAAATATACAGCCTTAGAAGCAGACATAGGTGGCCATATTACGGTTACAAATGTTGCTTTAAAAGCAACTAATAATGGCAGTGGTGTAGCTGCTGGTGCAGCAGCCTCTGGCTCTAACAGTGTGATTGAATTGCTTGGAAATACAACGATCAGTGACGTTAAAATCGGAATTGATGCGCAAAACGATAGCACAATCAAAATGATCGGAGGAACCATTACTGCTTCCGAAGCAGGCGTTCACTTATTAAAAAACAAGAGCAATAACAAACTGAAAGATGTAACGATATTAAATCGTAAGGATAATGCACTACTAATCAATGCAATAATTGCAAGAAGAAGTGCCATTACTTTAGAAAATGTAACCGTTCCGCAAGCAATCAATAGCATAATTTCAGATAATGATTCTCAAATAACAGTTTCTGGAGGATCATTTAACGCAAAAGGTGCAGCAGTATCTGCCATAAACGGCAGCACTATTACCTTAACTGACAATGCTCAAATTACATCATCTGATGACAGTGGGCTCTATGCAAAAGACTCAAAATCCACCATCACCATAACGGGAGGAACAGTACAAGGTAAAACTACTGCATTATTTTCCGGAAACGGTGGACATATTAAAGCCACGAATGTTACTCTAATAACAGCAGATAGTAACGGATTCGGTGCGGAAAGCCAAGATGTTGGCAGTTTAGTTGAATTATATGGCCATACAACGATTAAAAATGCTGAGATCGGACTTTATTCAGAAAATGGCAGCACAATCAAAATGAGTGGAGGGACAATAATTGCCGAAAATAGTGCATTTGTTGTAAATAATAATGGACATATTGATGTAACAAATGTTTCTGCCACAGCAGAAGATAGAGGTATAGCATTTGAAAAATCTAAGAACAATAAAACATCAGAAATCAATTTAACCAATGCAAAACTTCACATTAAAAATGGTACTGGAATTAATGCAAATGAATCAATTGGTAAAGCCAATCTCAAAAATTCAGAAATCCGTGCCAAGATTTTATTAGTAACCGAAGCTTCAACGAAAAAAAATGATTTCACTTTTATACTAAATGCCGATCACTCCATCTTAGACGGCAAAGTGAGCACTGAAAAAAATTCAAAACAGTCTTTGATTTGCAAAACAATACGAAATGGATATTGAAAACAAGCACAAATAAAAAAAGCCAGAACGAAAAACTGCTTGATATTGCTCAAAGAGCACGTTCTGATATTTCTGTCCTTAACATCAATAACAGCTCTATTGTTTTTGAAGAGCCAACTGAAGATCATTATCACACGTTGCACATAGGATCTGGCAGACCAAATACTAAAAAAGTCTACAATGCTACAGGAAAAGCAGAAATTCATTTCAACGTCGAATGGAGTGATAGTGCTGCCATAAACAAACAAAAAGCTGACCATCTTCTGATTCACGGTGATGTTTCAGGGACTACACTGGTTTATATCACTGGACATTTAGAAAAGAACAATATTAAAGCAGATGCTTCTGCTCTTACCAGTGCACGTGGTCTTTCACTCATTCAAGTTTCTGGGAAAGTAAATCAAGACTCTTTCAAACTTGCACAGGACTATATCACAATAAGTGGTTCACCTTATAAATATATACTGAAAGCTTATGGACCAAAATCAAACCACAGTAAAACAAATGCTGAACAAAACCTTTTAGGAGAAAATAAAAATTTCTGGGATTTTCGCTTACAACCAGTACTGCTTGATAGCGACTCAAAAGTAAAAACCATCGTGCCATAAATACAAGCTATTTTATCATGCCATGTGCTCTCTTGTATGCTGGATTGACCGATATGGATAAGCAAAGTGCAACTGTTAGCCAATATGCGACATCTGTCTTAAGGAAAGAATAAGACAAACGGAATGGCTTTTTCTTATACGCCTATGGAGAAACAGGAAGCTTATTTTTTGATAAGTAGTACTTCTAGTAGATATAGTTATAGCAGTGCTCATCTTCGTTATGCTGCTCTACAAGGAGTTGTTAACTTTGTCGCGCTAGAAGGGAAAAATATCTACAACACATTTTGGCCTTATAGAAACCTATGGACAACTCTCTTTGCACTCCAAAGAATATGCAAGATACAGTAAGAGTATTGTGGATAAATGGTCACTCACAACCTATGGAACCATACAACATGACAGTGGTTTCTATCTTGATACGCTGTTATCCTATGGCTTCCTAAAGAGAAAGATCACCAATGCTCTCATTGGTAAAACTGCAAAATTGAAAAACGCCAAAATGTTGAGTATCTCCACCACTGTTGACAAACAATTTGCAACGGGTATTCAAGCCGTAACATTCGAACCGCAGGCACAGCTTGCCTATCAACATTTGATGTTTGATACCATTAAAGATGCTGATAATCTGACCATTGAGATGCAAAATCCTTCTCAATGGATAATCCCGTGTTGGTGGACGTTTGACAAAAACCATTGCCACTGAAAACAGCCGTCCTATGTCTTTCTATGGAAAAGTAAACTTAATCAAAACCTTTGGTGATGATCAGACATTCCATATTGATAAGTATTATAAATGTGACCCCTCGGGAAGTTCCGTTGAAGGTGGGCTTGGTATTAGTGCATAATTGTCCGCTAACCTCTCCCTTCATGGTGATGTCAGCTATCAACAAAAGCTTCAAAAAACTGGTATAAGTGGTGCAAGCTTTTCAGGAGGAATACTCTATCAGTTTTAAATCAAAACTGTAAAAATAGCCTATTCAATTTAACAAAAAGGCAGCATATTGCTGCCTTTTTGGTTTATTATAAGCTGTTTTTAAGCGCTTTTTTAAATAGAGAACAGCGAAATATTTGAAGACATTCATTGACCATTGGATGTTTTTTACAAAAAATTCTTTTTATAAAGAATAAAATTGTAAAAAAGAGAACAACCAAAAACAAAATGATATTGTAAAATAATGAGAAGCTTTTCTAGAAAATACAACATTACTATCTTTTGTTATTTCTCACGAATTTAATGCTTAAAATGGTAAAATAACACTTTTGAACATAAAATGATAAGTAAAAAATAATGCAATAATATCAAACAAAGGGATGTATGTTATAAGTCACTCATATATTTCAAAATGGAAGTTCTAATAGGATTTAAAATATTACAGCTCAAACACTGCCCAGAAAATTCATACTGAAAAAATCCTATTATCCCCTTCCCTCTTAACAATGCCGCCAAACATCTCCAGAAACTTCAAAACAAATAAAATTGCATTTTCTCTTCTGTAAAATTGATCATGCTCTTTGCTCTCTATGGACAATAGGCTCTATACTTGCTTCAAAAAACTCCTTTGTATAATCGTGTTGCGCATGTAAATTACGCAATTCATCATTGCTAAGCTCTTCAAGAATAATCCCTTTATGCATAATTCCAACACGTTCACAAATATGTGCAACAACAGCAAGATCATGGGATACCATTAAATAAGTAAGCTTTTTTCTCACGCGCAATGATTTCAACAAGTTTAAAATTTCAGCCTGTACCGACACATCCAATGCAGATGTTGGCTCATCAAGCAACAACACCTCTGGCTCAATAATTAAAGCACGTGCAAGAGCAATACGCTGACGCTGCCCTCCAGACAACTCATGAGGATAACGATAAAGAAATGAAGAATCTAAACCAACGGAATCTAAAGCATCCTCCACCCGCTCTCTTTGATTATCCATTCCATGGATTTTGAGCGATTCAGAAAGAACCGTATGGACCATTTTTCTTGGATGCAGCGAAGCATAAGGATCTTGAAAAACCATTTGAATACAGCGTAAAAAATCCTTACTTCTTTTCTTTTCAACTTCTTGTCCAGCAAAAAGAAACTTTCCACTATAATCTGGAATAAGCCCCACCAATGTATTCAAAATAGTTGACTTTCCACATCCGGATTCACCAATCAAACCATAAGCTTCACCACGCTTAATATGAAAATTAACATTTTTAACAACTGTTACTGCCTTATGCCTATGACCAAAAGTTACAGATAAATTAGAAACATCAATAATATTCTCACAATTTGTCATGAGGAACCTCCTCAACACCATTAACAATCGTAGGATTATACAACCAATCAGGATCACGCTCAGGAACAGCCAAAATATCAACTGGATTATCAAGCCGTGGCAAACTCGCGAGCAACGCCTTTGTATAAGGATGACAAGCGTGAGACAAATCAGAAGCAGGCAACTCTTCTAACACACGGCCCGCATACATCACCAAAATACGATCACAAAAATCAGCAATCATATTTAAATCATGACTAATGAAAATAAGTCCCGTTCCAGATTTTGTCACAAGTTCATCTAATACAGATAAAACTTGTCGTCTGACCGTAATATCAAGTGCAGATGTTGGCTCATCGGCAATAATTAAATCAGGTTTTGGAATGAGCATCATTGCAATCATCACGCGCTGCCCCATCCCCCCAGATATTTCATGAGGAAAGAGACGCATCACATGTTCAGGATCACGAATATGAACAGATTCTAACATAGATATGGTGCGCTCCCTCGCTTCAGCTTTTGAAACACAATAATGAATACGGTAAGCCTCCATAATCTGTTCCCCAATCCGTATTAATGGATTAAGTGAATATTTGGGGTCCTGTAAAATCATTGAAATACGTTTCCCACGGATTTTTCGCATCTGAGGTTCACTTGCGGCCAATAAATCAACATCCTCAAAGCGCATTTTTTTAGCTTTAACAATGGCTGCTTTTGGACTCAACCTTAGTATTGCGCGCCCAGTCATCGATTTTCCAGATCCGGATTCACCAACAATTCCAATTTTTTCTTTTCCAACAGAAAAACTAACGCCACGCACAACTTCTGACATGCCGCGCGTTGTAAGAAAAGAAATACGTAAATCTTCTACTTCTAATAATTTATTACCCATTGCGTGGATCCAATACATCACGAAGACCATCACCTAAAAGGTTGAAAGCAAGACTTGCAAATAATATTGCACAGCCTGGTATTGCCGCCAACCACCAATTTGTCATCATAAATTCCCGCCCTGAAGAAAGCATCGCACCCCATTCAGGACTTGGAAGTTGAGCTCCCAACCCTAAAAAACCAAGACCAGCAGCCGTTAAAATAATTCCAGACATATCCAAAGTTAATCGTACAATCACTGAAGGAATACACATGGGCGCAACATGAAACAAAATAATTCGCCAAGCAGAGGCCCCTTGCAGGCGAACTACAGAAACATAATCAGAAGAACGTATTGTCAAAGTCTCAGCACGTGCTAAACGTGCAATTGGTGGCCATGCTGCAATTGAAATTGCAATAGAAGCATTTTCAATCCCTGGTCCCAATGCGGCTGAAAATGCAAGAGCTAAAATCAAACCTGGAAAAGCAAGAAAAATATCGACAATGCGCATGAGCACAGTATCAACCCATCCGCCCATATAACCAGATACAGTTCCAACAATAAGCCCTATTGGACCTACAATAACTGTTGTAAGAAAAACAACATAAAGAGTAATACGGGAACCAAAAACAAGGCGACTAAAAATATCACGTCCCAATTCATCTGTTCCAAAATAATGCGCCATAGAGGGTGGCTGCAACCGATGCCCTAGATCATTGCTAAGAAAATCATGCGTAGCAATCCAAGGAGCAAAAAATGCACATATGATAATAATACAAATAATAAGCAGACCGAATACAGCCGAAAAGTTATGAAAAAACTTAGCCAGTGCGTGATAAATTCTTTGTATGTTCGCTTGAATTATGGAGTTTGGAACAGGATCGTTTAACCAACTACCCAAAGAAGATGATGATTGCGATTTATGATGATTACTTACTGTCATATTCAACGTGTCCTTGGATCAAAAATGCGATAAAGCAAATCAGAAAATAAATTAATGGCGACAAAGATAAACCCTACAAGTAAAGTACATCCTACAACTGCATTCATATCTCCGGCTAAAAGAGCATTTGTCAAGTAATGTCCAAAACCAGGCCAAGCAAAAACTGTCTCCGTTAAAACAGCCCCTTCTAATAAAAAAGCATAAGAAAGTGCAACAACGGTAATAATTTGAACAGCAGCATTTCGAAAGGCATGCCCCCAAACGGTTCGCGCCCACGATAATCCCTTTACACGTGCAGTAATGATATATTCCTGATTAAGCTGCTCAATCATAAACCCACGAGTCATACGGCTAATATAAGCCATAGCACCGAAAGCCAAGATCAAAGCAGGCATAATAACGTGACTAAAAACATTACCAAAAGCCTCCCATTGTCCTTGGCTTGCAGTATCCCAAAGGAAAAATCCTGTTTTTGGTTCAAAAGAATATTCATAAAGAAAATCAAGTCGTCCTGGGCCACCAACCCAGCCAAGTTTGGCGTAAAATATTAACAACGCCATTAATCCGAGCCAAAATGTTGGAGTAGAATAACTTACAAGTGTAAAAACACGGACAACATAATCAATAAATGAATCGCGATACATTGCTGCAAAAACACCAAATGGAATTCCAAGACTTGTGCCAATAACAATAGCAACGGTTGCAAGCTCTAATGTTGCAGGAAATACACGCATAATATCGGCTAGAACAGGTCGCCCAGAAGTTAAAGCATCTCCAAAGTCAAACAAAAATACATTATGAAGATACTTCCAATATTGGACAATCAACGGCTTATCAAGACCCAGCTTATAATACATTGCATCATAAGCTTCCTGACTAATATTATCACCAAGAATAGACAGAACCGGATCTAGAGGAAGAAGATGACCAAGAAAAAAAGTGATCGTCACCAACCCAAGCAATGTGATAAAAACTGAAATAAGAAGTTTCAATCCTTTGCATAAAAAATCCCATAAAAATAATTTTTTCTGCTTTTCTGATACAGCTCTTTCAGTCTCTGAAAGTGGCAAAACCATTATAAAAATCCCCTCTGTAGCGACAAAACATAAAGCAAATACTTTTTTATATAACAAAACAATCTCTTATTAAGCATGTTCTACAATCATTTTCTATAACATGCTTCTTTTTATTTTTCTGCTTCATTGTAATAAAGTCTATAACTGTTCCAAATCCATTTTTTGACATCAGGTCCCATACCAACGGTATAATATGTCTGAAATAAATAAACCATAGGACCATGCTCTAGCACATAATGCTGTAAAGTACGATATTGCATAATACGCTTATTGGGGTCTTTCTCAAACAAAGCATCCATCACCATGTTATTAATATTTTCATCATAATACCCAGCGCGCCAAGCTAAATACATATTGTGCTTTTTTGTAAATGTTGGATCAGGGTTAAACACGTGATTTAATGAAGCAGGATGTCCATCAGGATCGGCACTCCCCCACCCCATAATAGCAGTATCATAATTTCCACCACGTACACGGCTCAACAATTGATTTTGTGCCATTTTTTCAATTGTAAGCTCAACACCAATTTTGCGTGCATTGGCTTGAATAGACTGTGCAACAGACGACATATAACTAAGGCTTCCAACTAAAAGATTAGCTTTAAACCCATTAGGATAACCAGCTTCAGTAATCAGTTGTTTTGCTTTTTTCAAATCCAACTGAAAAGGCAAACCTTCTTTTTCATCTAAAGCACCTGGAACACCTAAAGACATATAAGTTGCCCGTGGAATAGCAATCCCTTTCAAAACAGTTTTTCCAAGACCTTCATAATCAACCAAATAACGAAGTGCCAATCTGACCTTTTCATTCGCAAAAATTGCATTCTTATTATTTAACGATAAGTAAATAATCTGCGGACGCAAAACACGACTAATTTTGACTGGTCCTCCCTTTTTTTCAAGATCTAAAATATCCTCTGAAGAAAGATCACGCACTATATCCACATCACCTTTTTCCAAAAGAAGTCTTTGACTTGATGAATCCGCTACATGCTGCACAACAATCTGCTTAATTTTAGGCACTTCGCCCCAATAATGTTGTGTCGCCTCTAACACAACTTTATCTCCTGGAGACCAGCTCACCAATTTATAAGGTCCAACACAAGCTGTATGTGTTGCTAAATATTTATTCCCCATATCACCGTTAATACTCTGTGCTTCAATTGTTTTCCGATCAAGCAAAGCAGAAGCATAAGATTGTCCAATAACAGTCAATATGAGCTGAATAGGATAGGGTTTATCTAATTTTAATTGTAAAGTCTTATCATCAAGAGCCTGAATATTTGTTTCAATATTGTTTTTGGTAAACCCATAATCCATTAAAGATTGAGCATAGCTTAATCCTAATTTAATAATCCGTTGCATCGACCATACCAGATCTTGCGCTGTAGCCATCCTTCCATCATTAAACTTTAAATCATCACGAAGATGAAAGACTATTCTTTTGCCATTGTCTAAAACGTCCCAAGATTTTGCCATAGCAGGGCGAATTTTTGTAGGATCATGTTCATCATATTGCACTAACGCGCTGCAAATATTCGTCAATAACTCACTCGTCACAACCTCAACAGTTTGCGCTGGATCAAAACTACTAATTGAATCAATATTCCATGCCATTACCAATATATCTTTAGATGAGGCACTGAATGCCGATGTTACAGCCCCATTAAAAAAAACGGTTGAGCTTAATAAAATAGAAATTTTTTTCAATATTCTTTGTTTTCCCATTTTATCTCTTCCTTTTGTATTCTTCTACCTTTTCACACAAAGTGATTGTGATTTTGCTTAAATAGCATAGCATTAGACATCAATTTCATTTAATCAAACTAAGCATCTATAAAATAATTTTCTTATACATCAGTCTATATTCGGGATGCAGAGAATCTATAACCATAAACAAAGATCCTCCCCAATATAACTTTCTATATTCATCGCTCCCTATAAACGATCTTAATTATATACTACTACACAAACATCCCTCACAGTTTCATCCTTAAAAAACTGAAGAGCTTTATATGGGAGAATATTTTCATCATGCAATTATAATTAAGCTCTTTTTAGCTTTGATAACACTAAAAAGACACACTTATTTTTCAATTTTACTATAAAAAATTTGTGGCGCACTATTCCAAACCCACTTTTTGACATCAGGTGTCATCGCGATAACGCTATATTGTTGAAAGATAAACGCATAAGGTCCTTTTTGCATTAATTCACGTTGTAAATCAGCATAGAGTTGTGCCCGTTTTTGTGGATCTTTTTGAAACAACGCTTCTTCAACTTTTTGATTCATCTTAGCATCAAAATACCCATGCTTCCAACTAGGATAGGCTGTATTTCTAGCCTCAAACCGATTATCTGGATTGAAAATAAGACGTGAAGCCATTGTATGAGGATCCGCAGAATCATTATTCCATCCGATAAAAGCCGTATCAAAAGCTCGAGCATCCACTTTTGAAAATAACTGTGTACCTGCTACACGTTCAATTTTAAGACGCACGCCCGCCTGTGCAGCACTATCTTGGAGTGACTGAGCAAGTAACAAAGTATAAGGAGTGTTTGACACGAGAAAATTTGCCTCAAATCCGTTCGGATAACCAGCCTCTGCTAAAAGTTGCTTGGCTTTTTGAATATCAAGTTTAAAGGGTTGCCCCTCTTTTTCATCTAAAGCCCCAAAGTTGCCAAGAGGAATAAAACTGGCCCGTGGAACACCAATCCCTTTGAGAAGCTTCTTGCCAAGACCTTCATAATCTATGAGATAGCGCATCGCCAAACGTACTTTTTCCTTAGCAAAAATAGGATTCGTCGTATTGAATCCCCAGTACATCATAGTTGGCACTAACACTCTTTCAACTTTAACATCTGTTGTTTTTTGCAGATCTGCAAGATCTTCAGGTGTCAAATTACGAGCAACATCAATATCATGTTTTTGCAACAACAAACGTTGTGTTCCGGGCTCTGCAACATGGCGAATTAAAATCTGCTTCAGTTTAGGCGCTTGTCCCCAATAGTGAGAGCTTGCACGCAACAAAAGAGCTTCTCCAGGGCGCCAACTTTTTAACTGATAAGGACCAACACAAGCAGCATGACTTTTCAAATACTGATTTCCAAAATCGCCATCTTTTTCGTGTTTCATAATTGTCTTACGATCAAGCAAAGCTGTTGCCGGACTTGCAACAATATTATTAAGAATGAGCTCTGCTGGATAAGGCTTATCAAATTTCATTACCACCGTTTTTTCATCAACAGCTTGCAAAGCATCATCAACATTTTGCTCTGTAATTCCATATTCATTAAAAATTGCCGCATTACCCATCTTCAATTTGACAATCCGCTTCATACTCCAAAGAAGATCATTGGCATTGGCTGATCTGCCATTATTAAACTTCAAACCATCACGCAAATGAAAAGTAATCACCGTACTGTGATCATCACCTGAAACATCCCAATGTGTTGCTAAAGCGGGAACCATTTTAGCAGGATCATCTGTCGCAGTACTGACCAAATTATCACAAACATTGCGAACAATTTCACTTCCATAAACATCATTAAGTTGTGCGGGATCAAATGTACTAATTGCATCAAGATTCCAAGCCATCACAAGGGTATCAGCCGGTGTTTTTGCTGAAGCTTGTTGTGCAACCATCGCCAATGCCATAAGAACAGAAACAAGAGAGCTGCTACTTTTCAATATTGTTTTCTTCAAGTTCATGAACTTTTCCCTTTATTTATTTTTATCAATTAATGACGCTGAAATAATATAGCAAATTTATAATTATAACATTGAATAAATACGTTCTAATCGCCTATATTTCTAATCACCTACACAGAATCATCTATTTGATAAAGTCATTGACTTACGTCTCAATAAACCATAGCGAACATGCAATATATGTTTTGCTAACCAGTATTACATTCTTTTCATAACCTCTTTGCATATGATAATGCACTATATCAGTTCCCTATTAATCATCAATAAGCCTTGTCGCCCAAAAAAAATAGTGAGCTTAAAAAAAATCATTACGCAAAAATTTATGAATTCATTATTCTATTCCTTTAAGCGACATTTAAAATAAAATATGCAAACTTTAAAAATAGTCATCCCCCTCAAACACTCAGTTTCAAGATGCGGCGCATCTTTACTACATGACCAAAACGACACTGAAACAGCAGAAAGACATAAGAAAATATCTTTTCTAAAACGCTACCCCCCACAAAAATCTGCTTAATCTTTTGAAAACTAAGTGTCAAAAGTTTTACGTTTTTACCAACAAAACCCAACGCGTTAACAAAGATAAAGGAAAAATGAGAAGAAGCATTCCTTCCACGCTTTATCTTTTGAGAAATAAAGCTTACAATAAAAGAATATACACTAAAATGCATCCCCCCATTGATAAAAACAAAATTTATTAGACACTTCCCCCCCAAAGACATAACGAATATAAAACCTTCTAAACTTTAGTGTGCATCATTGCTTTACCACTATAAAAATAGAACAGAAAGCAACATACCGCAAAAACTCTCGTTTCCAGCGGAAACATACAGAGATTCAACGAAGCAATGCAGTGAATACCAGTCTGTCTGAGCTTAAGTATCCTCCCAAAACTGGAGCTCACACGCAGCAAAATTCCTCTCTAGTGAAGGAACGTTATCAGATAATAAAACCTAACACAAGCAGCTTGAGTCATTTAACTTCAATTTTTCATCGCTGCATTTCATTTTATATTGCCTAGGTAAGCATTGGGCAATCGACCTACATATAAATAAACCAACAGTCATACAAGCAAAGTAAAACAATGCAACAACAGCACCCCATTTAAAAACCACTTTGCATTCGTCAATAAACATGAATAAAATATTCATTAATTATAACGGTCATGTCACTAACGGAAATAAAAACACCTCTTCTGAACCATTACAAATGCTAAAGACAGTTGACAACATTGAGAGCTAGTAAATGTGTGATGGTGCCGATCTTCTCCTTCATAAGCGTAAAGATGGAGTGCACGATGGATTTACTGTCATAGCATTCATGAGCTGCGTCGCAAAATGGGCTTTGGTGTAACTAGATGTTTTTTTAACATACAAGACATTACCATTATCTCACTTCAGATACATAACAGTTAAGATATCACTCCTTTTTGCGTCTGTTTTTTCATCCTCAAAATTATACCTTTATCGTTTTTAGTGCCAACAACAATAGAAAATCATTAATATTGTATAGTTTGTATATTTCAATTATCTTATACAGCGGAATTGTATAATTTATACATTTATTAAATAATTCAATTATTATCCTATTAATCATTACTCTTACAAAAGAAAGTTTGCCAATTTATCGACAAAAACATCCTTCAAGATGATCATTAACAATTCCTACGGACTGCATAAAAGCATAACAAATTGTGGGGCCAACGAATGTCCAACCACGTTTCTTCAAGTCTTGAGAAAGACGAAAAGAAGCAGGTGTCATAGGGTTAGCTAACAGTGTTTGAAAATCTATTTTTTCATAACGCTCCGATTGTGGTGGTTGAAAAGACCAAAAATAGTGGGACAAACTCCCCCACTCTGTTATAATTTCTTGTGCTCTCAATGCATTATTAAGCACTGATTGAATTTTTCCTTGATGGCGAACAATGTCTTTATTCTGCATTAACATTTGCACCTTTAGCTCATCATAATGAGCAATCTTTTCAAAGTCAAAGTGATCAAATGCAACGCGAAAAAAAGAGCGTTTTTTTAAAATTATAAACCAAGAAAGCCCTGCTTGGAAACCTTCAAGACAAATTTTCTCAAACAAACGAATATCCTCAAAAACAGGCTTTCCCCATTCGGTATCATGATAAGCACAATAAAGTGGATCCGTTCCAGCCCATGCGCAACGAACTTTTCCATCCACTCCCTTAAGAAGACCTTCCACAAGCATGGCATTAACCGTATTAAAAGAGAGTTCCTTGATCATCGCTTGGCGACTTTATCTGCTTGTGTTTTGATCTTTTAGCGGAAATAGGCTCTTGTGTTGCAACACTGATATCTCCATCAAAAAAGCGTAAATTTATTTGCCCTGTTTCAGGAAACTGAACCAATCGTTTAATGGGCTTATGATCTTTCCCCAAAGCCAAAACAAAACCGCGCTCCAAAATATTCTGATATGAAGTGCTTCTTAAAAGCCTAGATACTACCTCTAACCCAGCACGTTGTTTTTCCACACTACGCACAAAAGCACGCTGAAGACGTGCCGTATATTCCTTTGTATTGCGTTGTGCTTTTTCACTATTTAACAAACGCGGTGAAAGACGCACACCAAGTGCATGAAAAGAAAAACGTTTTTTATCGTAGCTTACACAAAGAGCACGCTGCAATCGACTTGAAGTTTCATCCAAACCACGCCGTGGTAGAGCAAAAAGTTGATCGGCAGTCGGAAGAGCTCGTAGAGTAGCACGCAATTTTTGTCGATAAAAATCCAAATAACGCGCGAGTCCCTTGCGCAAACGTGCATCAAGCGATGCCACCAGCACCTCGAGATCAAGCTTAACAGGAACAGCCCGTTCTGCTGCGGCGGTAGGAGTTGGAGCGCGCCAATCAGCCACATAATCAATCAAGGTCCAGTCCGTTTCATGCCCAACAGCAGAAATAACAGGAAGAGAAGATTCATAAACAGCACGAACAACAGCTTCGTCATTAAACCCCCACAAATCTTCTAAACTTCCCCCTCCCCGTGCAACAATAATAAGATCAGGTTTTGGAATAAGTCCACCTGGACCAAGAGCATTAAAACCTTCAACAGCAACAGCCACTTCCCTCCCACTTGTTTCCCCCTGAACACGTACAGGCCAAACCAAAATATGCAACGGAAAACGATCGGATATACGATGAATAATATCACGAATAACAGCACCTGTTGGTGATGTTACAACGCCTAAAATTCGAGGCATATAAGGCAAAGGTTTTTTCTTTTCTTCATCAAACAAGCCTTCTTCTAAAAACTTTTTCTTACGATTTTCAAGAAGTGTCATCAAAGCACCAACCCCCGTTGGTTCAAGAGCCTCAATGACAATTTGATATTTCGATGACCCTGGATAAGTTGTAAGTTTACCAACAGCAACTACTTCCATCCCTTCTTCAGGAGGGAATTTGAGCTTTTCCATAACTCCACGCCAAATAACAGCTTCCAACCGTGCCTTATCATCTTTTAAAGCAAAATAAGCATGTCCCGAATCATGAGTACCACGGTACCCTGATATCTCCCCACGCACCCGTACATAACCAAACTTTTCTTCAACAACACGCTTTAGAGCCCCTGCTATTTCGGAAACAGTGAATTCTGCCACATTTGTTACACCTGTTTTTTCACTAAACAAACTTACCATTTTTCAATTCTTTACGCCCGTTTCTGTGAATCTTTTTGAAACAACACATCTTTAAACTTTTGATTTATAGCTTCATCAAAATACCCATAACACCGGCTAGAACAGCTTATATTTTTAATTTCAAATCGATTATCAGGGTTGTAAAAAAAAACTTGAAGCCGTTGTATGGGGATGTCTAGAGTCATTATTTCATCCGAAAATTGTATCAATAGAAGTTAAAATATTCAATCCTACATCCACACAAACGCATCTTTCATAAGAATTTCTGAAATAAAATTCTCGATACAACATAGTAATCCATTCCCGATAAAATTCAATGTATTGCAAAGTGTTAAAGAGCTTTGCAATACATCAAATATATCATGATCATGTTTTTTATATTTTATAAACTTGATACCTTCTTATTTTTCAATTGCACTATAAAAAATACGTGGTGCACTATTCCACACCCATTTTTTTACATCAGGTGTCATAGCAATAATATTATATGTCTGATAGATAAACGCATAAGGTCCTTTTTGCATTAATTCACGCTGTAAATCAGCATACATTTGTGCCCGTTTCTGTGGATCTTTTTGAAACAGAGCTGCCTGAACCTTCTTATTCATATCTTCATCCAAATAGCCGTGGCACCAACTAGGATAGCCTGTATTTTTAGCCTCAAACCGATTATCAGGATTTGAAATAAAACGTGAAGCCATTGTATGAGGATCCGCAGAAGAATTATTCCATCCTATAAAAATTGTATCAAAGCTACGTGCATAAAGTTTGGAAAACAACTGTGTACCGATAAAATGTTCAATCTTAAAGTGCACACCTATCTTTTTTGCATTATCCTGAATAGACTGAGCAATAGGCAAAGCAAAAGGATAAGGAGATTTTCCTGCAAAAATATTGGCCTCAAAACCATCTGGATAACCTGCTTCTGTTAAAAGCTGCTTGGCTTTTTCAAGATCAAGTTTAAAGGGTTGCCCTTCTTTTTCATCCAAAGCCCCAAAATTACCAAGAGGAATAAAGCTTGCCCGTGGAATGCCAACATCTTTAAGAAGAGTCTTTCCCAGAGTGTCATAATCGATCAAATAACGCATTGCCAAACGCACCTTTTCATTGGCAAAAATAGGATTTGTCGTATTGAACCCCCATACTATCAGGGATGGAACTAACACTTTTTCAATCTTAATATCTGTTGTTTTTTGGAGATCTGCTATATTCTCTGGCGTTAAATTACGTGCCACATCAATATCGTGTTTTTCCAACAACAAACGTTGTGTTCCAGGCTCAGCAATATGACGAATTAAGATCTTCTTCAATTTTGCTGGCTCTCCCCAATAATGGGTACTTGCACGCAACAAAATTCCTTCTCCAGGACGCCAACTTTCTAACTGATAAGGACCAACACAAGCAGCGTGACTTGCCAAATAGCGATTTCCCATATCACCATCTTGTTCGTGTTTCATAAGTGTCTCACGATCAAGCAGAGCAACAGTACGATTCCTAGAAATATTGCTCAGAATAAGTTCTGTTGGATAAGGTTTATCAAATTTCATCACCACTGTTTTCTCATCGGGTGCTTGAAAAGCCTTATCAACATTTTGTTCTGTGATACCATATTCATTAAAAGTTGCCGCATTAGATAGCTTCAATTTGACAACCCGCCTCATTCCCCAAACAAGATCATGAGCACCAGCAGACCGACCATCATTAAACTTCAAATCATCGCGCAAATGAAAAGTAATCACCGTACTCTGGTCATCGCTTACAACATCCCAACTCTTTGCCAAAGAAGGAACGATTTTAGCTCCATCATTTTTAGCAGAATCAACCAAATTATCACAAACATTGATAACAATTTCAGCTCCATAGCGGTCATTGAGTTGCGCAGGATCAAAATTACTGATCGCATCAAGATCCCAAGCCATCACGAGGGTATCAGCAGGTGTTTTTGCTGAAACTTGCTGCACAAATATCCCAAAAGCAATAAAAGCAGAAATAAAACAACTGCTCCTTTTTAATATTTTTCTTTTTAAATTCATAGACTTATCTCTTTAAAGTTTGTTGTATAAATTTTCCTTGCAACAGTAACGTGCAAAAATAAAAAAAATCAGGCTTTTAAAGCACACCTCCTAAAGATAAAATATCAAACCCTTTAAACAGCAGGAGCAGCTCCTTGAGCAATATTGGTAAACTAAAGCAAAAGAGACAACGAAAAATGATCTGATAAACAATGAATAATACCACAAATGACAGCGCCTGTTGGTGATGTCACAGCACCCATAACTTTGATCATACAAGCCAAAGATTTTTTTATCACATCAAACAGGACTTCTGCTTTAAAAGTCTTTTTGCTATTTTCTCAAAAGAGTTCTCAGAGAACCAACTTCAGTTGCTTTAAAAGCTCACTCATCCTTCGATATTTTGACGATTCTCATAAGTATAGTTTCTAACCATAGCCATTCCACTCCTTCCTCACAAGGACATTTGGACTTTCCAGGACCCATACTAAAGGGCAGTCTCAGCATCTCATCATTTTTTAAGGAAAAGCGGTATAATTTGAAGCACCAGCTCCACAATAATCCCATATTCCCCCAACGCACCTGCATATAACTAACTTTTTTCTCAATAGCACATTTTAAGGTCCCTCACTTTTTCTACAAAATACTAAATTCTGCTCATATTCAGTATGCCCATTTCTTTAACCGGCAAATTTATTATTTTTTTCTTCACTTAAGATTGAAATCTACAATCTTAATATCTATGTATAATTATTCTATAAAAATGCATAGTCCCTCTCTAAAGAAGAGTATCTTCGAGTTACTCTATAATGCACTTTACCGATAAACTTCGATATTTTGCAAAGCTTTAAACTCTATGCAAAACACCGAAGTTATTATCATCACATTCACTGTTGTATATTACAACATTTTAAACGTGCTTATTTTTCAATGGCATTATAAAAAATACGTGGTGCACTATTCCACACCCATTTTTTAACATCAGGTGTCATAGCAATAATACTATATGTCTGATAGATAAACGCATAAGGTCCTTTTTGCATAAAATCACGCTGTAAATCGGCGTACATTTGTGCCCGTTTCTGTGGATCTTTTTGAAACAGAGCTGCCTGAACCTTCTTATTCATATCTTCATCCAAATAGCCGTGGCACCAACTAGGATAGCCTGTGTTTTTAGCCTCAAACCGATTATCCGGATTATAAACGAGACGTGAAGCCATTGTATAAGGATCTGCAGAATCGTTATTCCATCCCATAAAAATTGTATCAAAGCTACGTGCATAAAGTTTGGAAAACAACTGTGTCCCTACAAAATGTTCAATCTTAAAGTGCACACCTATTTTTTTTGCATTGTCCTGGATAGACTGTGCAATAGGTAAAGCAAAAGGATAAGGAGATTTCCCTGCAAAAATATTGGCTTTAAAACCATTTGGATAACCTGCTTCTGTTAAAAGCTGCTTGGCTTTTTCAAGATCAAGTTTAAAGGGTTGCCCTTCTTTTTCATCCAAAGCTCCAAGATTACCAATGGGAATAAAGCTTGCCCGTGGAATACCAACATCTTTAAGAAGAGTCTTTCCCAGAGTGTCATAATCGATCAGATAGCGCATTGCCAAACGCACCTTTTCATTGGCAAAAATAGGATTTGTCGTATTGAACCCCCACATTATCACAGATGGAGCTAACACTTTTTCAATCTTAATATCTGTTGTTACTTGGAGATCTGTTATATCTTCAGGCATCAAATTACGTGCCACATCAATATCGTGTTTTTCCAACAACAAACGTTGTGTTCCAGGCTCAGCAATATGACGAATGAGAATCTGCTTCAATTTTGCTTCCTCTCCCCAATGATAGGAACTTGCACGCAACAAAATCGCCTCTCCAGAACGCCAGTTGACTAATTGATAAGGACCAACACAAGCAGCGTGACTTGCCAAATAGCGATTTCCCATATCACCATCTTGTTCGTGTTTCATAAGTGTCTCACGATCAAGTAAAGCAGCAACACGAGTAGTAAGAATATGGCCAAGGATGATCTCTGCTGGATAAAGCTTATCAAATTTCATCACCACTGTTTTCTCATCGGGGGCTTGAAGAGTAGAATCAATATTTTGTTCTGTAATTCCATATTCGTTAAATATAGCTGCTGCAGACAACTTCAATTTAACAACCCGCTTCATCCCCCAAACAAGATCATGAGCACCAGCAGGCCGACCATCATTAAACTTCAAATCATCACGCAAATGAAAAGTAATAACTGTACCCCCACCCTCATTTGAAACATCCCAACTCTTTGCCAAAGAAGGCGCTATTTTAGCTGCATCATCTGTAGCGGAATCGATTAAGTTATCACAAATATTAGCAATAATTTCATTGCCATAACGTTCATTGATCTGCGCAGGATCAAAAGTCTCAATTGAATCAAGATTCAAAGCCATTACAAGGGTATCAGTAGGTGTTTTTGCTGAAACTTGTTGCACAAACATCCCCATTGCAAGAACAACAGAAACAAAAGAACTGCTCTTTTTCAATATTTTTCTTTTCACGTTCATAGAATTTTCCTTTTAACATTATTGTATAAATTCCCCATGCAGCAAAACGTGCTTAATAATTAAGTTTAGACAAACTATAGGCTTCTAAAAACCAAGTTTTAAAATCTTTAAGAACAAGCACCTCTTGCCAATGGCTCCTCCTGCCTACACTTATAAGCCAAACCAAAACATACAAAGAAAAACACTCTGATATACAATGAACGCTCACCAACAATAGAGCTTATTCACGATATCATAACGCCTACTATTGAAGACTATAAAAGCAATATTTTTTCTCTATCTTGTTAAGCAAGCTTATCTCTTATTTTTTCCGGTGTTTTGTATATCATCAAAGCACTACCCCTTTCGGCTCAAGTGCCTTAATAACAAAGAGCCTTCATAATAATTTGACGATTTGATAAAACAGGAAAATTCGTTAGTTTGCCAAATGCAACGACTTTTATTCCTTCTTCAAAAGGAAATTTAATTTTTTCATCACTCCCCATAAAACAGCACCCTTCAATTGGCATCTCATCATCTTTCCAAGCAAAAGAAAATATAAACGCCATAAAAAACTGATATCCCTTGTTTACCCACCCATAACAAAACTTTCCTTCAACATCGCAAACCCTTTGCACCTTTAGCACTACTAAATTCCACAACATTTGTTACACTTCGTTTCTTTATGTTATACTCAGTTTTTTAACAAAAAAATTGACCACTTTCTAATTCAGAGAAATTGAAATATTCAATCTTAGTATCCACATAAATACACCTCTAATGAGAATGAAAAATATCTTTAAACGAATGTCTTGAAAAGACATTCAACAATATATCACGCATTACCTATGATCTTCGACGCATTGCAAAGCTTAAAATTTATACAATACGCCGAAATATATCATGACGATGCCCTTTATCTATTGAACAGCATTGAAGACACTCTTATTTTTCAATTTTACTATAAAAAATATGTGGTGCACTATTCCAAACCCACTTTTTGATATCAGGCGTCATCGCGATAACAGTATATTTCTGAAAGATAAACGCATAAGGTCCTTTTTGCATCAATTCACGTTGTAAATCAGCATAGAGTTGTGCCCGTTTTTGTGGATCTTTTTGAAACAATGCATCCTGAACCTTTTGATTCATCGTTTCATCCAAATACCCATATTGCCAACTAGGATAGGCGGTGTTTTTTGCCTCAAGCCGATTATCTGGATTATAAACAAGACGTGAAGCCATGGTATGAGGATCCGCAGAATCGTTATTCCATCCGACAAAAATCGTATCAAAAGCCCGTGCATAAAGTTTAGAAAACAACTGTGTACCGGCCATCCGTTCAATTTTAAGACGCACGCCCGCCTGTGCAGCACTATCTTGGAGTGACTGAGCAAGTAACACCCTATAAGGAGCATTTGATACGAGAAAATTTGCCTCAAATCCATTCGGATAACCAGCTTCTGCTAAAAGCTGCTTGGCTTTTGCAATATCAAATGTAAAGGGTTGCCCTTCTTTTTCATCTAAAGCCCCAAAGTTTCCAAGAGGAACAAAACTGGCCCGTGGAACACCAACACCTTTGAGAAGCTTCTTGCCAAGACCTTCATAATCTATGAGATAGCGCATCGCCAAACGTACTTTTTCCTTAGCAAAAATAGGATTTGTCATATTAAATCCCCAGTACATCATGGATGGCTCTAACACTTCTTCGATTTTAACATCTGTTGTTTTTTGCAGATCTGCAAGATCTTCAGGGGTCAAATCACGAGCAACATCAATATCATGTTTTTGCAACAACAAACGTTGTGTTCCGGGCTCTGCAACATGGCGAATTAAAATCTGCTTCAGTTTAGGCGCTTGTCCCCAATAGTGAGAGCTTGCACGCAACAAAAGAGCTTCTCCAGGGCGCCAACTTTTTAACTGATAAGGACCAACACAAGCAGCATGACTTTTCAAATACTGATTTCCAAAATCGCCATCTTTTTCGTGTTTCATAATTGTCTTACGATCAAGCAAAGCTGTTGCCGGACTTGCAACAATATTATTAAGAATGAGCTCTGCTGGATAAGGCTTATCAAATTTCATTACCACCGTTTTTTCATCAACAGCTTGCAAAGCATCATCAACATTTTGCTCTGTAATTCCATATTCATTAAAAATTGCCGCATTACCCATCTTCAATTTGACAATCCGCTTCATACTCCAAAGAAGATCATTGGCATTGGCTGATCTGCCATTATTAAACTTCAAACCATCACGTAAATGAAAAGTAATCACCGTACTGTGATCATCACCTGAAACATCCCAATGTGTTGCTAAAGCGGGAACCATTTTAGCAGGATCATCTGTCGCAGTACTGACCAAATTATCACAAACATTGCGAATAATTTCACTCCCATAAACATCATTAAGTTGTGCGGGATCAAACGTACTGATTGCATCAAGATTCCAAGCCATCACAAGGGTATCAGCCGGTGTTTTTGCTGAAGCTTGTTGTGCAACCATCGCCAAAGCTATAAAAGCAGAAACAAGAGAGCTGCTATTTTGTAATATTTTTTTCTTCAAGTTCATAGACTTTTCCTTTTAAAGTTTACTATATAAATTTCCCACATAACAAGCACATGCTTAATAATAAGGTTAGATGACCCATAAGCGCCTCAAACAAAGTATTATTAAAACCTTCAAACAACACCACTTACCAACCACGGACTTCTACCCACACCTATAAGCCAAGACAAACCAAAACATGCAACAACAAACACTCTGACATACAATGAATGCTCCCCCATAACAGAGCCTATTCATGATGTCATAACGCCTACAATTGAAGACTATAAAACCACTATTTTCTCTCTTTTGTCGGGTAAGCTTGTCTCTTCTTTCCTCTCGCCTTTTTATGCTATCAAAAGACTCTTCCTTGTTAGCTTAAGCGCCTTAATAACAAAGAGCTCTAATAACAATTTGACATTTTAACAAAACAGGAAAATTCACCCATCAACCGACATGACCTCCTCCCCCTACAAGAGGAATTTTGAATTTTTCCATAATCCTCTGCCAAATAACAGCTTTTAAATTATATTTTATTTCTAAATAAAAGGAGCATGGTCTCCCCCGATATTCCTTTACGCACCCGCACATAACAAAACTTTTTTCCACATCGTATTTTTAATATCTTTGCTCCTTTAACTACACTCAATTCATTGCTTACATTTTTTCAGAAAAAAAGAGCTTTTCAATGCACTAAGGTTGAAATATCTAAATATAATACCTATATAAGCATACCCTTATTAGAATAGATAGTCTTTTTTTAAGTAAACTGTCTTGAAATATTATTTCTATACACGACAATAATAAGTTCGTGACAAAATCTTCAATATACTAGAACTCTCACTCTGATAAGAAATGCTGAAACGTTATAAAATTTCTCTACAAATTCTCAGAGACGAAAGGATATCCCTTCATTTAATAAAAGAAGCGCCATGAAAATATCGCAAAAAATGCAATAAAACATGTGTATATTTCAAAAACCAGCACCGTTAACCAGACTAAGGTGATAAACTCAAAAAAGTAAGAAAAAATAAAAAAATGTTTTTCCTTTATGATAATAACATCGTTGTACTATGATAATACAATAAAAAACACGATCTTCGAAAGTATCTTAGAATGAAGCGAAAAAAAAAATTATTAAATTCTTTTCATGCGTTTCTTAGAGAAAAATTAAGCCGCGTTAGTCTAAAATTGCTTATTCTTTCATTCTTCATTGGCATCGTAATGAATTTTTTGGGATGGACACCTCGAAACCTCATACAAAAAATAGTAGATTTTTTTCAATCACTATGGGAAGCAGGATTTATAACGCTTACAAATTTCTTCCATATAACTATGACAGGAGCTATTGTTGTTGTGCCTATTTTTCTTATCTTACGAATTTTTCATAAAAAATAAAAGCCTTAACATTTTCCTTGCGTTAATCTTTTCGAAAAATCAAACGACACAAAAATCCTGTAGTAATAGCAATAACCACTGCAACAATACCATATAAAAAACGATACTTGTGCGCTGCATAAAAAATTGTATAAGTGATATGTGCTTTAACAATTTCAAGAGTCGTTGTAGCACTATCAATAAACTGTCCATCACGAAAAAGATAAGCACGAACTTTATAATGTCCAACCGGGATATTTGCTGGCAAACGAAAATGCGCTGTGAAAAGTGTGTCAGAACCAAAACGAACCCCACCCACTTCCTCATAATAAAGGCTTTTAGCTTTTTGCAATTTTATAAGTTCATCGCGAAAGATTTGTATTTTTTTCTGATCTTGTTCATCCGTCTGCAATGGCAAATAGAGTAATCCTAACCCTAAGCGTTTATAATCTTCAATGCTCGTAATATCGTCAATTTCACGTGTTGTGACCATAGAGTAAAAAAGAGGAACCTTTTTAAAAATAAGAGAATCTGTATTGACCCATACACCGGCATTGCGTTTTTTTTCTCGCATCACCATTGTCCGATCTTGTCCCTCCAAGCTTACAACAATATCATAACGGTTCTGTCGAGAATATAACGGATCAATATTTTCTAAAACACCAGCAATATAAAGATCACGACCAGCAAAATTTGCATCCACAGTAATCGTATTCGTTGTTACAATAATTTGGACAGTTTCGTGGTCAACTTGATCAATGAATGTAGCTGGCGTCCCAACATGTGACCATGTAGAAAAAGAAATAAAACAAAAGCAACCTGCAATGATGTATAAAGAAAACAATCTACCCATTTTTATCTCATAAGAATATCCAGAGAGAAAAGATTATCAGGGCGTATAAATAATTGAAAAGCAAGACGCATACACACAATCAACACTAAAAATGCAAGTGCCATACGCAATTGTTCAGCCTTTAACTTCCGTCCAACTCGTGTTCCATATTGCGCACCAATACTTCCTCCAAGCATTAACAAAAAAGCCAAGACAATATCAACGGACTGATTAGTCATACTTTGCAAAACTGTCGTGAAAGAAGACACAAATGTAATCTGAAAAAGTGAAGTCCCAATCACCACACTGGTTGGAACACGCAGAAGATAAATCAATGCTGGTATCATAAAGAAACCCCCACCAATTCCCATAATAGAAGACAACAACCCCACAATGAGACCAATCCCTAAAACTGGAGTAATGCTAACATATATCATAGATGTCCGAAAACGCATTTTTAAGGGTAAGCGATGAATCCAGTTATGTCGACCAGCAAGACGAATATTGGCTTTTCCTGCCTTACGCTTGCGCATCATATCATACCAACTTTCAACGATCATCAAGCTTCCTACACTTCCAAGAAGAATCACATAAAGAAGCGAAATCATTAAGTCTAATTGACCTAACTTTTTCAAAACAGAGAAAACCTGAATCCCGATTAAAGAACCAATCCCTCCTCCAAGCGCCAAAAGAATACCAAGTTTAATATCGAGCGTACGTCTTCTAAAATGTGTAATTGCTCCTGTTACAGATGACGCAATCATCTGGTTGGCACCTGTTCCAACAGCAATAGCAGGAGGAATATTATAAAAAATCAATAACGGCGTGATGAGAAACCCACCACCGATTCCAAAAAGGCCTGAAAAAAAACCAGCAACGACTCCCATACCAATCAAGATCAGCATATTGAGTGACATTTCAGCAATTGGTAAATAAATACTCACTTACAGAACCTTCAAGATAATTTGAGTTTTTTTTAACAATTAGAGAATCCTTCTCCAATTATCCTCTTTTCCAATAATCTCTGTTGCGTGTTTAAAGGATAATTTTAGTTTCTATAGCTTCCGCACAAACACGAATGCGCAATACATTTCACATCTATTAACATCAACATCATAAAAATTAAAAAAAACGAGCTCCTTTTAAAAAGCTATAAAAACATAACGTTATCGCTACCACGAATGCAACGGTTAAAAAACAAAGAACACCTTTTTTTACCAAATAAGATAAAAACGAGACATGTTCCCGAGACTGCGTTCTTAAAGAAGAAAAATCATTCTCAATACAATGATTAGATGCCTGAGCACCCATCACCCCCTTTTCTTCTATCACAGCATGCTTCACTACTCCCTCAGCCTTTTTAAAAGAAGATTTCAGAGCATCACTGGGCAAAGGGCTTCTATTTTCTTGCTGCAACGTATTTTCAACATTTGTTTGGAGTGAAATTATGCTGTTTTCTTTCGAAAAATTTTCCACCTTTTGAAGTAATAAGTGTTCTTGATTTCCCTCACATTCCATGTGAGCAAGTTTTTGTACAACAGAATCAGGTGATTTTGAACGAGACACCCGTCGTGTTACCGCTGCTTCTTCTAAGCTTTTTTTTTCACTCTGCAAACTTTGAACAATTGTTTTAATCTGCTCTAAAAACTGGAAAAGCTTTTTTTCTCTTTGACGACGTATATAATGTTCAGCCAAAATGGCCCGACTAATATCATCTAAGTAAGATTTAAAATGCTCTTCTACAGAACTCTGCTGCATTAAAGAACGGGGCGAATGCTTCATTTGCATTTGCGCATAAACGGTGCGTAATTTTTGAGCAATATCCGACATCGTTACTTCTACAGAAGTATCCATTCTCTCTTTCTGTTCAACAAAAGAAAAGACTTTATCGTTCCTAACCTGTTTGGTCGCCTGGTCGATCGTATGACCCTTCGTATTCACAAACGCCTACCCCTCATTAACCTTTTTGAAAAGAATCGCAACAAATGATGAGAAAGTGTGCTCTATTTTAGTAAATAGAGCTTTAAGAACTCCCAAAAACTTTTGTATTAGAAATATTTTCCCCAATTTTTATCCAAAATATTTGAAAGAAAGATCTTTGATTTTTCTGTCTTCAAGATTTGAAGAGCAAAATCATTCCCCCCATTTTTATCTTTTTCACTTAATTTTTCATTGCATAAAGGACCTATTGCACCATCATAAACAAAGCATAAGAAGCTAAAAAAGAATATTCTCACAAGACAGATTGATTTTTTTACTTTTTATTCAAGCAAATAAGGCAATTATGGCAATGCAAAAATATGAAGATTGAAAATGACGACGAGAAAGTACAAGTAAACATAAAAAAGCTTATACGAAAGAGAACACAAGTTATAAATTGAGACTTCATTCTAAACAATTTGGTTTCTTATGAGTATTGCTATAAACTTGTAACATACAAACAAAGAGGATCATTATGAAGATAATTGTCGCTGTCAAACGTGTTGTTGATTATAACATCAAGATACGCGTCAAACCCGATAGTACAGGCGTTGATCTGTCTCACGTAAAAATGTCTATGAATCCTTTTGATGAGATAGCCGTGGAGGAGGCCATTCGCCAAAAAGAATCCGGTAAAATTTCAGAAGTTCTTCTTGTTTCAATTGGCCCAGAAGCAGCTCAAGAAACTCTACGAACAGGACTTGCAATGGGAGCTGATCGCGCACTTCTTGTCACAACGGATCAAACACTTGAACCCTTAGCAATTGCTAAGATTCTCAAAACCATTGTTGATGAAGAAAAACCCGACATGGTCTTTTTAGGAAAACAAGCAATTGATGACGATAGCAACCAAACAGGACAAATGCTCGCTGCTCTTCTTGGGTGGGGACAAGCAACTTTTGCCTCACATCTTAACATAGAAAATGGGCATGCTACAGTTACTCGTGAAGTTGATAATGGAACACAAACCCTTTGTCTTCCCCTTCCCATGGTTATGACCGCCGATCTACGGCTCAATGAACCGCGTTACACCTCTCTCCCCAATATCATGAAAACAAAAAAGAAAATTATTGAACAAAAATCTCTTACTGATCTTGGCGTCGATACGAAAGCACGCTTAACAATTTTAAGCGTTGAAGAGCCAAAACCCCGTCAATCCGGTATAAAAGTGGCAAATGTAGTAGAACTTGTCAGAGCCTTAAAACAGAAGAACTGCATTTAATATTCTCACCACTAGAGTAAAAGCAACACTCACATAAAAGGGCAAAAACTTATGGCAATTCTTTTATTGGCCGATCATAATACAGAAGAAACAGCAAAAGTACTCACCGCTGCACGCGTACTCAGTAATGATATCGATATTCTGGTTTGCGGAGAAAAAATTCAAACGATAGCAGAAAATAGTGCTAAACTTAATGGTGTGCGGCAAGTTCTTATTGCAAAAGCAGACTATTTAGCCCATCAACTTGCCGAGCCTATGGCAGATACAATTCTCATGTTAGCAAAGGATTATGATGTGATCATGGCAGCATCCAGCAGTACTGGGAAAAATGTGATGCCGCGCGTAGCAGCTCTTCTTGATCTTATGCAAATTTCAGATATTACCGCCATTCTTTCACCCAATACCTTCAAACGACCAATTTATGCAGGCAATGCATTTGAAACTGTACGCACCAATGATTATAAAAAGATTATAACAGTTCGCACCGCTTCTTTCACCCCAACGCCTTCCCAAAATAATTCTGCTCCCATTAAAACAATAACACCAGCTCCCAATCCAAATCTTTCTTCTTTCGTAAAAGCAGAGACAAACAAAAGTGATCGTCCTGATCTCACCTCAGCACGTGTTATTATATCAGGCGGGCGTGGTCTTGGTTCTCAAGAGAAATTTATGTCCCTGCTTCTTCCTCTTGCAAACAAATTAAATGCTGCTTTAGGTGCCAGCCGCGCAGCAGTGGATGCAGGCTATGCTCCCAATGATTGGCAAATTGGACAAACAGGAAAAGTCGTTGCCCCTGAACTCTATATCGCCGTTGGCATTTCCGGTGCAATCCAGCATTTAGCCGGTATAATGGATGCACAAATTATTGTTGCCATTAATAAAGATGAAGAAGCTCCCATCATGCAAATTGCCGATTACACCCTTGTAGGTGATCTCCACCAAATTATTCCAGAATTGGAGAAAGCTTTATAAGCCATGAAAGCACCTCTGCATGACCAACGTGAAAGTATGGAGTTTGACATAGTCATTGTCGGAGCAGGACCTGCAGGGCTTTCTGCCGCAATTCGTTTTAAACAAATTAATCCTGAGCTTTCTGTCACAATTGTTGAAAAAGGGACCGAAGTTGGTGCACATATTCTCTCTGGCGCAGTTGTTGACCCCATTGGTATCGATACACTCTTATCAGAATGGCGAAATGACAATGATCATCCCTTCACGACCCCTGTTACCCGTGACCAATTTTTTTTTCTAAAGCCTCAAAAGGCTACAATATTTCCTAATATTCTGCATCCCAAAATCTTATCAAATGACGGGTGTTATATCGTTTCGCTTGGAAACGTTTGCCGCTGGTTAAGCAAAAAAGCTGAAGCATTGGGTGTTGAAATCTATCCTGGTTTCGCAGCAACAGAACCCATCATCCAAAAAGATAACGGAGCTATTATTGGTGTTCTCACCGGAGATATGGGGCTTAACAAAGATGGAACTCCTGGAAAAAATTATATGCCTGGTATGGCTTTATTGGCAAAATATACTTTAATTGCGGAAGGAGCACGCGGCTCAATTGCAAAACAACTGATACAACATTTCAACCTTAGCAAAAATCGTGAACCACAAAAATTTGGTCTTGGTCTCAAAGAGCTCTGGGAAATTGATCCCAACAAACACCAACGCGGTTTAGTGCAACATTTCACGGGTTGGCCCTTAGACAATAATACCGGTGGCGGTGGCTTTATTTATCACCAAGAAAACAATATCATTTCTGTCGGTTTTGTTGTGCACTTAGATTATAAAAATCCTTATCTTTCTCCCTTTGAAGAATTTCAACGTTTTAAAACACATCCAAAACTCTATAAAATCTTTAAAGGTGCAAAGCGTCTTTCCTATGGTGCACGTGTTATCAGCGAAGGAGGTTGGCAATCTGTACCAAAACTCACCTTTCCTGGTGGGGCACTTATTGGCTGCTCTGCTGGATTTGTCAATGTTCCTCGTATCAAAGGATCACACAATGCCATCTTATCTGGCATATTAGCTGCCGATAAAATCGCTACCGCTCTTGCACAAGGGCGTGCCCATGATGAGGTTAAAGAAATCGAAGAACAATGGCGAAAAGGGCTCATTGGCAAAGATCTTTATAAAGTGCGAAATGCCAAACCGCTCTGGGCAAAATATGGGACAAAATATGGAATTAAACTTGCCGGTTTTGATATGTGGTGGCAACAACTGTTCGGATTTTCCTTATTTAAAACACTCTCCCATGGAAAGGAAGATTATGCATGCCTTGAATCAGCAGAAAAATTTCAACCCATTGCTTACCCAAAACCAGATGGCGTTATAACCTTTGATCGCCTTTCAAGTGTTGCCCTTTCCAATACGCATCATGAAGAAAATCAACCTTGCCATTTAAAAATAGCCTCATTAAAAAAGCAAAAGGACTCTGAATATGCAATCTACGGAGGACCTTCCACAAACTATTGCCCCGCCGCTGTCTACGAGTGGCTAGAGTATAATGATCATCTGACTTATATGATCAACGCTTCAAATTGTATACATTGTAAAACGTGTGACATCAAAGACCCAAACCAAAATATCACTTGGATCTGTCCGCAAGGCAATGAGGGCCCCTTCTATCCCAATATGTAATTTTCCAATGTATAATCATTGTTCATTCTCCTAAAATTGAAATATACAAAACGCAATGGATAAAAATATTTCCCTCAGATCAGAAATCTATCAATTATCTTCCTGCATACGTTCTTTCACAATGTAAAAAGAACTCTATTCTCATATAAAATACTCTCCCTACCGCATGACTTTTTTCAATAGAAAAACATAACATATTTTTATCAAAATTTTTTTATTTAAATGACAAAACAATAATGAATATATTCATGACAATTCTGCGATAAAGGAACAGCCGCGGTTCTCGAAAACCTGAAGGAAAGTAAGCCTGTTCTACTTTACCCCCTCTCCCATATGATCCAAAATGCTTTTAGCCCTCTCATAAGAAACATCAATCGTTTTAACTAGCCAAGAGCAAAACCTACGGAGGTACAATTCAAGTTTATTTTTTCTCCTACACTTGTCAAGTAATGCTCACTCAAGAAAAACCACGAATGAATGTAGAAAAAACATTGTGAGATAAAGAGATAAAGAGCATGCTTGTTCAAGCCCTTTATAATGTTTCTACTGATAATGACACGAAAAAATCTTTAATCTCACATTAACCCTTTATTTTTGCATCAAGGATAATCGCCTTGCATCTAACCTTTACCAATATACTGTAATGAATGTGTACAAATACCGTAAGAATAAGCAGATGCCAAGCCATGGAGACTATCGCTATTAGCAAAACACCTGATAAAAAACAAAATAGCTTTCATGACCACTCTATGACGCGTTTTATAGAGTTGTTTTTTTATAAAGCTTGTGCTTTCGCTATTGCTTGTAAATCAACATCCAAATTGAACACAAGTGGTATATTTAAAAGAAAGATTAAGGTGAATGAAAGCTCTGCACGCCGTTCCAGCTCTTGTAGCTAGAGCAAAAATATTGCATATTCTATTTGAGTAATCTCTGAAACGAAAATACAGCTTCATTTAGCAAGAATATGAAATCTGAAAGGAAAAAAACTATTTTTCTCTTTACTATCATCTGTCCATTCGGTTTTAAAACTTTCAAAAGCATCACAATATCCTCTAAAAAGAAGAGATAACGTATTGTCCCCGCTTTTATTACTTACGTTTTTTTATGGGAGCATATCCTTCAGAAAAAATAAGGTATCCAAAATTAAAGCAAACTTGTGTTGTTCAGTCATGGGCTTATTTTTAAGAATAGCTCTCAACACATATCAAACAATTATTTCGCGACACTATCCGAAAAAGGTATAACGCACTCCTGTGAACGAACAGTTCCACATTTACGAAATAAAAAGCACAAGCTAATAGCATCATTTTCTCTGCGATCCCCAATGATGCGATAATCTTTGCTTTGAGAAGGTTTCAAGATGCACGAAAATGATTTTGATTAATTGACTATAAGAAGAACTAAGATAATTTTACGATATTTAAAGCTCCTAATCAATAAGCAAAATAATAAATTCTCCATTATAAATCAAATCTTTAAGATAAAATTTAGCCTTAAACTTTTCTAAGGTACTCATTATACTGTATACTGTTAAAGCTGTAGAGAATATGAAAAAATAAAGTATTTTTCTGATAAGAGCTTATATTTGATTAATAACAATACAGTCAGCTGCCAGTTAACTGTATGTGTTTCAAAAGGAGTTATTTACATTTGCTCAGAAAAATATTTTGGATATCAATAGAATATTTGAAAAATCGGCGTTATGGAAATAATCTAAAAAGCTTAGCTTTTAAAAGAGCACAAACAAGCATGAGATGATAACATGCGCAAAATTGTTTTTTGGTTCTCGAAGGAAAAACTTTATAGAAAATCATGGGGCTGATAGAATATTGGTTACATTTGGAATTTGTTTTACTGGAAAAAATAACGCGGATCAAAATAGATAATAATGTTAAATTAAGACGTTAAATATGAAATTATCTTATTGTAGTGTAATCGATTATTCGAGTAAGGTAAGCCTTTGTAATGATAAAAAATGTGCTGGTAAAAAATGAGCCAAAATGGCTTATGAGTATGGATAAAAATCTTGTGGTGAGGAGAGTTTAATGAAAAGAAAAGAGCATGTGTGAAAAAGCATATTTTATAGGTGCGCATGCTTATTCTGCACCCGTTATAGAATCAGGGCTTTATCTTGTGGCAACACCTATCGGAAATCTTGCAGATATTACGCTTCGTGCTTTGCAAGTACTTGCAGGAATTGATATTTTAGCGTGTGAGGATACGCGAGTAACACGTGTTTTGTTGGAACGTTACGGTATTCAAAAAAAACCTTTTCTCTATCATGAATATAATGCGCAAAAAGCGGGTCCGAAGCTCTTAGCGGCTTTAGCAGAAAACAAAACAGTAGCACTTGTTTCAGATGCCGGAACACCACTTATTTCTGATCCTGGATTTCGATTGGTGGAAGAGTCCCGTAAAGCTGGTCATAAAATTATTCCTATTCCTGGAGCATCCGCTCTTTTAGCCGCTCTTATACCGACAGGGCTTCCTACTGATAGCTTTTTTTTTGCAGGTTTTTTGAGTGCACGAAAGCTACAGCGCCGAAAACGGTTGGAACAATTAAAAGAGATTCCAGCAACTTTGATTTTTTATGAATCACCGCATCGTCTTGTTGAAACTTTACAGGATATGGTCACTCTTTTTTCGGCTGATCGACCTGCTGCCATTTGTCGTGAATTAACAAAAAAGTTTGAAACAGTAGATGTTTCCAATTTGGGAAATTTGTTAGAAAATTACAGAAAACAAGCACATATTCGTGGGGAAATTGTTGTCCTTGTTGGAGAATCATCTTCTTCTTTAAATGTGATAAGTGATCAAGAAATTGATGAAATGCTATTAGAACGCGCACGGACACATTCTGCTGCTCAAGCGGCAGCTTTTGTTGCAAAAAAAACCGGTTTTAAAAAGCAGGAACTTTTTCAGCGATTAATCTTTTTAAAAAATGCGTAAAATGATACAAAAAAAACGCAGACAAAAGTCTTTTTATCGAGGGGTTCGTGCAGAAAAATTGGCAGCTTGGTGGCTACGTTGCAAAGGGTTTCACATTGCCGAAAGGCGTTTTAAAACAAAATGTGGAGAAATTGATTTAATTGCACGACGCGGAAATCTTGTGTTAATCGTTGAAGTTAAAGCACGTTCAACGTTGGCTGAAGCAATGGAAGCGGTTTCCCGAATGAATGAAAAGCGAATTAAGGCAGCTGCCGATATTTGGCTCGCACGGCAAAAAGATTATGCCCTTTTGTCTGTACGCTTTGATTTAATTGCAATTTTACCTTGGCGTTGGCCACAGCATATCCCTGCATTTTTTACATCTAATCAATAAACGGCACCCCCCGTTTTAACCATATTCAATAAAAAACATTTCGTTTTTATGTGCATATGCGTTAAAAAGTGTGTAATAATTAAGCGCTATAAGGAGCGAAATATGGATGATTATGAAAAGTTTGCAACAGGTTTGCTCATTGTTTTTGGAGCGCTAATTATTGGTGGCTTAATGGCAATGCATATTGTGCTTATGAATAAACCGGGGTTTTTATTTGCATTAGCCGCAGCTGTTGTTGGTTGGTTTTCTGCTTTTGCCGTTCTCTTTGACAAGCCTAAAATCTATTTGGGCTTGATTATTTTTGCTATGTTATGTGTTGCTTCTTCAATTAGCGTTTATGTTAGTTAAAACACCTGAAATGTTGATTGAAATTCCTTTTAAAATATGAAACTGAGAAATAGATAATGAGACTTGGCTTTTTGGGAACGGGTACAATCAGTGCTTCAATGGTGAATGGCTTAATGAAAAGCAACTTTGATGTTTCTTCCATTATTGTTTCGCCTCGCAATGCACAAACAGCAAAGCGCCTTTCACGCACTTATGATAAAGTTATGATTGCTGAAAATAACCAAGCGTTGCTCGATGTTAGTGATTGTGTTTTTCTTTGCTTGCCCAACCAAATTGCAGAAGACGTTTTGTGCTCTCTTCGTTTTCGTCCAGAACAGCTGGTTATTTCCGTACTTGCTATGGCAAAAGCAGCAGAAATAGAAAAGTGGATTAATCATAAAGTTTATCGTGCTGTTCCATTACCTTTTGTTGCAGAATGCAAAAATTTGACACCAATCTATCCCAATCATCCCTTTTTACGCACTTTATTTGATGCATTGGGGGGCACATTGGTGCTGGATAAGGAAGAGCAGTTTAATCTTTTTATGACAGCTGGTTCACTTATGGGAGTATATTTTAATTTTATAGAAACTGCCCATCAATGGTTTATAACACAAGGGTTAAAAAAACAGCAATCAGCAGAATTCCTTACCATGATGTTTGGAAATCTTACAGATGAAATGCGTAAAACTATAGCAACGGATCGTTCTGTATCTCTCGATTTTGCACTGCTTGAAAAAGAGTTTTCAACAAAGGGTGGAACAAATGAATTTTTGTCAAATTACTTTTCTCATCAAGGGGGAAGGAATGCTTTAACAACAGCTCTTGAGGCTACTTTGCAAAAAATGAATGCTTCTAAAAAGAAATGTTGAGATTTATATCAAGAAAACTCGTATCAAAAAATGATTTTTAAAATATTTTTTACAACCTTTTACAATTTTTCTAAAATATTTTTATTTTCGGTCTTCTTCTTTTTGCCTCAAGTCCAATATTTTTTTCTACCTCATGGCTCTATCTCTTCTAATTTGGGTCCCCTTCAGGTTACCCAAACGTATGAATAATTTTTTGTTTATTTAACCTATATACTCCACTCACACATTAAAACTTCCCCTTACAAAGAAGCAACTATTTTTACGTCTTCCATAATTGTGTTTTAATAAACTCTCTTAAACAAACATCCATTTAAAAAAGTTGATTTTTTATTTGATCAACAATTTTACGATACAGTTTAGTATGCTCTTCACTAGGCTTAGCAACAAAAATAGGGATCCCCTCATCTGAAGAAAATCGTAAAGCTGCATCAAGCGGTATTTCCGCTAAGAAAGGGACTTCTCGACGTTCCGCTTCTGCCCGTGCACCACCATAGCCAAAAATATCATAGCGTTTTCCCGTATCAGGAGCGATAAAATAACTCATATTCTCAATGATTCCTAAAATAGGAACATTGACTTTCATGAACATTTCTATTGCTTTACGCGCATCCACTAAAGCAAGGTCTTGGGGCGTAGAGACAACCAACGCACCTGTTAATTGTACCTGTTGTGCAAGCGTTAGTTGTGCATCCCCTGTACCGGGCGGCATATCAACGACTAAAACGTCCAGAGGTCCCCATAAAACGTCTCGTAACAATTGCGTTACCGCTGCCATAACCATAGGACCACGCCATACTACCGGCTTTTCTTCCTCAACCAAAAATCCCATCGACATCAATTTAAGTCCGAATTTTTCAAGAGGTTGAATTTTTTTTTCTCCAATGAGCTGTGGTTTTTGATTAACAAGTCCTGTCAAACGCGGCAAAGATGGACCATAAATATCAGCATCCATCACCCCCGTCTTGAAACCAGAATCTTGTAAAGCTAAGGCGATATTTATTGCCATCGTCGATTTTCCGACCCCTCCTTTTCCAGAAGCAACAGCAATCACATGCTGCACACCTTCTATGGGCATTTTGATCGGTAAGAGATTTGCTCTCCGTCTAGGTGCTGCCTTTGTTGTTTTTTCTGCTGTAAGTGTGACAACAACAGATTCCACTCCCTCCAAAGCACATACCATCTTTTCAGCAGAACGACGCAATGATTCCCATTCTTGCACACCTCCATCAGGAACTGTAATGGAAAAAAAAACCTTACCATCAGCAATCAATATTTCAGAAAGAAGCCCCAACGACACAATATCACTTTCAAGATCTGGTCCTTTGATTTTACGTAATACGTTGCGGACAGCCTCACTTGTAATAGAATCCACGTTCTTTCCTCTCTATAAAAATACCAGCAAATATAAGCATAAGAACGAAAAATACTTACAGGTTCATCACCTGATAATTTTCTACTTTACTCAAAATTATAAAGTATAAATTACTTATATCTTTTCTCTTTAAAAATATGAAACCATCCTTAAATAAAGAATCTCAAACATAAAATCTGCTATAAAATCCTATCAATCGTGTTTGTCTACAACCACTTTAATGAATGTTCTGATAAAAATTTTGTAAAAACAAAAACTGAAAAAATTTTTTAATATTAAAGGATACTTTAAATTGAGTATACAATAATCAGTCACATCTTCTTTAATTCTTTAAGTCCCTAGTCATTTATTTTCTATAGACTCAATCGTTATTTCTGACACTCTTACAGTATCGTAAAAAAAAGTATCACAGACAATTATAAGGTGTTTTGTATTCTTTCAAGAGCCAGAAAAACAATCTAAGATTGACTTTTTTTATATTTTTCCTTATGGGTTAATAGCCGTATGATATGATAAAATCGTTCATCTCGCGCATAACTGCTCATAAAACGAAGATTAAGAAGGGCCGCACTCCGCGGTATTTAAATAAATGAAACGTACTTACCAACCCTCTAAACTTGTCCGTAAACGCCGCCATGGGTTTCGTGCACGCATGGCTACAGCTGGAGGACGTAAAGTTATTGCTGCAAGACGTGCTCGTGGACGTAAGCGGCTCTCTGCTTAACCATTTAAATTTTCACAACCGTTGAGGATTGCTCACCATTTCTTTGTTGTGAAACTTTTGTTATGAACCTCTAATGCCTGCTTGCAGGCATTTAGTGAAATTGCGAAATGTTCTTTTATGAAGAAAAAACATCCCTGTCGTATTCGCAAAAGAGCAGACTTTTTGGCTGTCCGTACAGGAGAAAAGCGGCGTGGTCCTTTATTTTTGCTCGAAGTTAAATCTCGTGAACAAACAACAGAAAGAAAAGATTCTCTTGTTGCACGTGTAGGATTCACTGTTACTCGTAAAAACGGTAATGCTGTGAAACGTAATCGTATCAAAAGGCGCTTGCGTGAAGCCGTAAGAGTTGGTGTAACAAACCACATGGAAGCAGGAACAGACTATGTCATTGTAGCATATCGTGATGCGTTACATGCGCCTTTTACATCCTTAATTAGTGAATTAAATCGGCGAATAAAACCAAAAATAAAACATCAGCAACAACAACAAGGGTGTACGGATGGAATATAACCGCAATTTCTTTATCGCTATTGGCTTATCTTTCGTAGTGCTCATCGCATGGCAATTTCTTCATGTTGCTCCCAAACAAGCAAAGTTACAAAAACAACAAGTCATCGCACAGCAATTGTCAAAACAACAATCAACCCTTTCTACTACCACGACGAATTTTTCTGACGATACCTCAACGCATCAAGCAACATCTATCATCGAACAGCCAATGACACCTGAAATCCGGAAAGCTGTATTGGCCAAAACAAAGCGTATTGCGATCAAAACCAATGAACTGGAAGGCTCTATTAATCTTGTTGGTGCACAATTTGATGATCTTCACCTCAAAAAATATCGTTTAACAGTCGATAAAAAATCACCGGAAATCGATTTGCTGAATCCTAAGGGTTTCAAAACGACTTACCTTGCTGAATTTGGTTTTGCAAGTGCATCTTTACCAGCAAAAGCTTTGCCACAATCGGATACACAATGGCAAATAGAGGGAAACAATACAATCCTGACTCCTTCAACACCCATCACTTTAATTTATAATAATGGACAAGGACAGATCTTCCGGCGTATTCTTTCTGTTGATGATCATTTCATGTTTACCATTGAAGATTCTATCAGCAATGAAAGTGATCAACCAATATATCTCTCATCCTATGCCCGCGTTGCACGTGCAGCACCACCAGAACATACAAATGCAACCTATTTACTTCATGAAGGTATGGTAGGTATTGCAGGAGATTCGCTCAAAACTGAAAAATATAAAACCTTAGCAGAGCTTGACCCGAATCCTGATAATGGGCAGAAAAGTATGACTTTCTCCAAAGTAACAGGAGGTTGGATTGGTATTACCGATAAATATTGGGCTGTAGCAGTTATTCCCCCGCAAAATAAAGAATATACAAGCCGTTTTATTTATTTTGATCGTTTGCAAACGCATTATCAGTCTGACTTGCTAGGATCGCTTTTAACGATTGCTCCAAATGAAACAAAAACTATTACAAATCGGCTTTTTGCTGGTGCAAAACAAGTTGAAATTATTAATAACTATCAAAATGATCTAAAAATCAAAAAGTTTGCTCTTTTAATTGACTGGGGTTGGTTTGATTTCATCACCAAACCAATGTTTTCTCTCATTGATGTTCTTTATAAACAAACAGGAAATTTTGGTATCGCCATCCTTCTTGTCACGGTGCTCTTAAAAACTCTTCTTTTTCCTCTAGCCAATAAATCTTATAAATCTATGGCACGCATGAAGCTTTTACAACCGCGGTTGCTAGAAATAAAAGAAAAATATCCCGATGATAGAACCAAGCAACAACAAGCAATAATAGAACTATATAAAACCGAAAAAATTAATCCCCTTGCTGGTTGTTGGCCAATGTTGGTTCAATTCCCAATATTCTTTGCTCTTTATAAAGTTCTCTATATCACCATTGAAATGCGCCATGCCCCTTTCTTTGGCTGGATTAAAGATTTAGCGGCACCCGATCCAACTTCTCTTTTTAACTTGTTTGGTCTCTTGCCATATACAACGCCAACATTTCTTCTGATTGGTGCATGGCCTTTGATTATGGGAATAACGATGTTTTTACAAATGCGTATGAATCCTGCTCCTCAAGACCAAACCCAAGCGATGATATTCACATGGATGCCTGTTGTCTTTACTTTTATGCTCGCCTCTTTCCCTGTTGGTCTCGTCATCTATTGGGCATGGAATAATATATTATCAATTATTCAGCAAGGTATCATGATGAAGCGCCAAGGAGTTAAAATTGAGCTTTTTGATAATCTGAAAGCCATCTGGAGAAGATCACCCAAAAAAGAAGTGCATGAATGACAAGAGATTCTTCCCTTTCTGGAATTTTTTCTCGTAATTGGATTTTTATTCGTGGTGTACCAGCAATACGCTTTCTCCCCCCCGAAGGACCACCGGAAATTGCATTTGCAGGACGTTCCAACGTTGGAAAATCATCTTTAATCAACGCACTCGTCCAACAAAAAAGCTTAGCACGTACCTCAAATACACCAGGACGGACTCAAGAGCTTAATTATTTTGTCCCCGATAGATTCAGTGGGCAACTAGGAGACCTTCCCCCTCTAGCATTAGTAGATATGCCTGGTTATGGTTTTGCTGCTGCTCCTAAAAATCTTGTTGATGCGTGGACAAATTTGATTTTTAGCTATTTACGGGGGCGCACAACGTTAAAACGTGTATATATCTTGATTGATTCACGGCACGGAATTAAAAATAATGATGAAGATGTTCTTGCTCTCCTTGATAAAGCAGCTGTTTCTTATCACATTGTTTTGACAAAAAGCGATAAAATCAAATCAAATGCCTTGGAAAAATTAATTATGAGCACACAAACAAAGCTTCTTAAACGCTCAGCAGCTTATCCTGAGCTTCTTGTAACCTCTTCAGAAAAAGCTATCGGTTTAGAGGAATTACGTGCTGCCATTTTGCAAACCATCGCATAAGAGAACAATTCCTAGTCATTAACAATTTATTAATTATAATTACTAGCAGCTACTAATGATCTTGTACTTCTAGTCAAGCATCTTTATAAAAATGATTACTTGAAAGAATTCTCTTCAACTCTATTTGATAGTGTAAATTATGCTGACACTTTTTCACTCTCCCCTATCCGCTGCCTCGCGCTTCATACGCCTCATTCTTGGGGAATATGGTGTAACTATTCAACTGATTGAAGAATATGAATGGGCAAGAAGACACGAATTTCTAGCCCTCAATCCCGCTGGTCATGTTCCTGTTTTTCTCGATGAACACGAGGTTCCATTATCAGGTCCTCTTGTTATCTGCGAATATTTAGACGAAACACATGGAAGTTTACGACAAGAAAATAAGCTCTTTCCGGAAAATCCTTTAGATCGTGCGGAAGTACGCCGTCTCAATGACTGGTTCTTAAATAAATTCGAAAATGAAGCAACGCGCCATATCGTACGAGAACGAATCCATAAACGTGAAATGCCACTTGCCATTGGCGGTGGTGCTCCTAATTCACAAATTTTACGCAATGCACGTGCCAATATTTTACCACATATGAACTATCTCAATTGGCTCTGCGCCTCTCGCGATAGCTTAGTCGGTTCTGCCTTGTCCTATGCAGATCTAGCAGCAGCAGCCTCTATTTCTGTACTTGACTTTCTAGGGGAAATTGACTGGGAACAATCTCCTGCTGCCAAAGACTGGTATATGAGAATTAAATCACGCCCTTCTTTTCGTTCTCTTTTAACAGATCGCGTCCGCGGAATTGTTGCAAGTGCTCACTATGCAGATCTTGATTTCTAGCCTTCTCTCACAAACAAAAATAAAAGTGATATTCTATCTAAAGGATATTTATAGGTTTATGAATTTTTATGCATGCGTATAAACAATATAATAATACATTGATTTATGATCGCATTAAACAGAGAATAAAACCCATTATAATTGAATCACAAAAATCACTTTCTTATCGTGTCACAAAAAAGATCAGCACAGGGATAAAAAATACTTAAGAAAGGATTTTAAAGACTCTCTTTAAATACAAGAACTGTAGCATCATTGGAAGCTAGGCAAATAAAATAACAATACTTAACGCATGTTATACTCCATTCTTCCCAATATATGAAAAAACGCATTGCATAATATATATCCTATTTTCTCTATAATAAACAAAGCCTCATCATGCGTTTTTTACAACATAACAATTTTTTCAACTGACTTTCCTAAAAGATGAAGAATCCGGCCAACTCTCGTGTGTAAACAATCCAACTTCTTGTTAGCCCCTTGTTTTTACTCCTTTTTACGTGATTTTATTTATGTATAACATATTGATATACAATGATAAATAATCGTTTTCTTATGCGTCACAAATGGAATTGATGAGTGAAAATGACTAAGTGCCAAGAATTGTTAAAACATTAAAGGCTAACAAAACGTATGATAATGCTGATTTGCTCTATTCATGAAGCATAAAGATAGTGGCGCAAAATAGATTTTATATTATTCATGGATACTCTCTCGTGATACCACTCACGAGCACTATCATAAAATAAGTTTAGAAGAATTGATAAATATATTTCTTTAAGAAAAGCGCATGAATTGACAATATAGGTCTATTTTGTTTGGAAGATCTTATTTTGCATGAAGAACGCTCTCCTTTAAAGAACGAAAGAAACAAAAGCGTAAAGTAATACACAATCTTCATTAGGTTTCATAAGCAAACCTTACTTAAGAATATTCATCACACACTCTAACGAAAAACATCTCTATTTAAATTTGTAGATCTTATATCACTTGCTCTAAACGACAGTGTTTTAGAGCACAACAAGATAAATTAAAGCAGGAAAAAAATTTTCTATAAAGAAAAAGAACCATTGGAAAGAAGGCAAGAATTTGCCTATACTGCACAGTAAAGTATCATAAGGAGATAAAAATGCGCCTTACAGTTGTTGGTGCAAATGGAAGAATGGGACGTGAACTCATTACAGCAATCCAGCAGAGGAAAGATGTAGAGCTTTGTGCTGTTCTTGTACGTAAAGGCTCACCGTTTGTAGGAAAAGATGCCAGTGCATTAATTGGTTCAGATTCTCTTGGGATTAGTATCACTGACAATCCCGAAAATGCCTTTTCTAATACAGAAGGTATTTTAGATTTTTCACAACCAGAAGCCAGTATTCTTTATGCTAACTACGCTGCTCAAAAAAGCCTTGTCCATATTATTGGCACCACAGGATTTAGCAAAACAGAAGAAGAAAAAATTGCAGATTTTGCGAAATATACAACTATTGTCAAATCCGGGAATATGAGCCTTGGAATAAATCTTTTAGCCAACCTTGTAAAGAAAGCCGCTAAAGCATTAGAAGCCGATGATTTTGATATCGAAGTTTATGAAATGCATCACGCTAACAAAGTTGATGCTCCTTCTGGAACAGCCCTTCTTCTTGGCCAAGCAGCAGCTGAAGGGCGCAATGTTATGCTTAAAAATGTGCGTGTCAACGAACGCAATGGTCATATAGGTAAACGCAAAAAAGGCACCATTGGCTTTTCTTGTTCACGTGGTGGGACAGTTGTTGGAGAACACAGTGTCATTTTTGCTGGTCCCAATGAGCGCATTGTTCTTTCACACACAGCGCAAGAACGCTCTATCTTTGCCAATGGCGCATTAAAAGCAGCTTTATGGGCACAAAATCATGAAAGCGGTCTTTATTCAATGTTCGATGTTTTGGGATTGAACGATAAATTTTAAACAATCAATAGAATAGAGGCAATTTATAATGGGACGCATACTTACACTAATTCGTCATGGACAAAGTGAATGGAATCTCAAAAACCTTTTTACCGGTTGGAAAGATCCCGATTTAACAGAAAAAGGTCATGCAGAAGCGATAGCAGCAGGAAAAAAACTGAAAGAATATGGTTTGAGGTTTGATATCGCTTATACATCTGCCTTACAGCGAGCTCAAAAAACCGCTCAGCACATTTTAGAGCAAATGGGACAATCAGATTTAGAAGTGATAAAAAATCCCGCATTAAATGAACGTAATTATGGTGATCTTTCTGGTTTAAATAAAGATGAAGTACGCCAACAATGGGGGCAGGAGCAAGTGCAAATGTGGCGCCGCTCCTATACGATTGCGCCGCCGAATGGAGAAAGCCTACGCGATACCGGTGCGCGCATCTGGCCTTATTATCTTTACCATATCCAGCCTTATATTTTGCGCTCCCAAACTGTTTTGATCGCAGCACATGGAAATTCTCTTCGTGCTCTTATTATGGCGCTTGAAGGTCTCTCCGGTGAGGAAATTATATCTCAAGAATTAGCGACCGGCATTCCTATTATTTACACATTTAATCCGGATTCAACAATTTTATCAAAGACAGTCCTCACACCTTAAACTTCTAAAATCATGATCTCCCTTAAAAGTTCAATGCTATCGTTTTAAGCTGAAAAAATAAATTCTATAATTTTATTGACAGAGTTGCTTCATGCGCTTAGATGAATTTTATAAGCCCAGATGGCGGAATTGGTAGACGCGCAGGTTTCAGGTACCTGTGCCGTAAGGCGTGGAGGTTCGAGTCCTCTTTTGGGCACCATTTTTTCTCTTTAACATATTGAAATATATAATTTTTTATTTGATTTTCTATTTTTCAGACCACCTTTTAGTCCACCTCTTGTGGTTTATACAA